>JBFJOC010000038.1:0-23282 GCA_041617855.1 Woeseiaceae bacterium
AAAGGACCAGCGGAAACGGAGACTGGCTATGACGGCAGATGCGCTGTCGACGGAGCCGGAAGGAGCGAAGCCCGGGTTTTCCGCGTACTGCAGCGATGGCGTCAGATGGCCGCTGCCGCCAAGTGAAATCCGAAAGAAAACCTCTGCGTGCGTCACGTCAACGAGGTCGGCCTGCCTGAACGTGCTGGCCACTGCCGTCCTCGCGATCCCGATGCCGAAAAGGCCGCGCTGCATCGTTCGCTGGTAGGCAGCGGCGGCGAAAAGCGTAGCGACGGACACATCCTCGTTTGCGAATCCGAATCGCACGTTCACGGCGTCGGCATCGTTGTGCCAGCCGAAGACACCGTAAGCACCGTAGTTCTTGTCAGCGGAGTCGGGTTCTCCGGAAACGACGTGATCATCGGTCCTGACCCAGGCGCCCGCTCGTATCACGGTGCGCTCTCGCTGCCAGCCGCCGCCGAGTCCTACGAATGCGCCCCGATTTTCATCCGTCAGGTCAAGGAGGTCTTGATACGAACGATCGGGAACGTCGGCAATGCCGGCCGAGCTTGCCGCGACCAGGGTTAGCTCCGGCCTTGATCCGGACTGCGGAACCCGGAGCACGGCCCCCAGTGTGTAATCGGGGAACTCGATCGTGGCGTTGCTGACGAAGTTGCCGTTCAAGAAGTGCGTGTTTTCATCGTTCGTTATACGGCTGCGGTCCAGCCACGCGGAAGGATCGATAAGGCCGACTGCAAAGTTGCTTCCGTTGTCGAGAAAAAACGTGTAGTTGAACTCGGAGATTTGCAGTCCACCGTCGCCGTCCCGGTTCAGCACGGAGCCCGCGTCGGCATTCGCCGTCGGATAGAATGCCGACACGCCGTCAGCATCCGGCGCGGTGCTGCCCTCGACGTAAACGAGCCATACTCCCTCGGGTTGCTCGATCGTCGCAAAAAGGTCAGCCGATATCGTCAGCTCCGGATCGGCACGATTGTCATCGGCGTACTGATAGACGGCGGTGACGCCGCCTTCCCAGCCGATTTCCGCCGATACCGACGGACACGTGAGCACGGCAAAAAGCGGAATTAAGGCCCGACCGGGCCGTATCGTGCTTGACTGAAGCATTGCGGCAGTTGTGGCGATAATTGCCCTTATTTCAAAGTGCTTTTGTCAAAGCTTGAATCGCCGGCCACGACTTTGTCCGGTGCGCGGACTGTGCAGCGATTACAAAAACGGTAGTTCGGTCAGCTCTGCCGAGACAATGCCGCTGTCGCGGACGATTTCGACCGTTTCGCCGGCCGACTCGTCGACGGAGATCAGCGCATAGCCGATATTCTTCTTGAGGCGCGGCGACCAGACGCAGTTAGTCATGTCGCCAACCTTGCGTCCGTCGCGCACGATGGTTGCCCAGCGAAATTTCATCGGGTCCGGCGTATCGCCTTCGAGAATCAGCCCGAGCTGATGCCGCTTCGGGCCGACGCGCGCAATTTCCCGCAGTGCTTTGATGCCGATCACGTCGTCGGGCACGTCCAGATCGACGAATTTGGCGAGCCGCACCTCGAACGGATTCGTCATCGCGTCCGTGTCGCCGCCGCAGGACACCAGCCCGCTTTCGATGCGCTCGGGAGTGGTCGGCGAGCCGGGCCCGATGTCCCAGCGTCGGCCCGCTTCCTTAACAAGACTCCAGAGCTCTGTACCCTTCGTGCCGTCCTGCAGATAGATCTCGAACCCGCCCTGCTTCGACCAGCCCGAACGCGCCACGGCCACCGGTATCCCTTCGATCTCGGTCTCGCGAAACCAGAAATATTTCAGCTCGCGAACCCAATCGCCGAACATCGACGCGACCACGTCCTCGCCGTTGGGCCCCTGTACCGCCAGCGGTGACACATCCGGTTCGCTGATTGCCACGTCGAGCTTGCGCTCGGCGGCGACGGCTTGTGCCCACAATCCGATTTCGCTGTCCGCGATCGATAGCCAGTATTTGTCATCCGCGAGCTTCAGCAGGATTGGATCGTTGATCAGTACACCGTTGTGATTGCACAGTGCCACGTACTTACCCTGCCGGATCTCGCATTTCGACAGGTCGCGTGGGCTCAGGATTTGAGCAAGGATGCCCGCGTCGGGGCCCAGAAGCTGCACCTGGCGTTGGCAGCCTACGTCCCACATCGACACGCCTTCGATGATGCGCCAGTACTCCTCCTCGGGATGACCGTAGCTGGTCGGCAGGATCATGCGGTTATAGATGCTCGCAGCTTTCAGCCCATCGGCAACCGCAGCTTCGAAAAACGGAGATGGCCGCAGGCGGGCCGTCGGGTGGATCGTGAACATGTTTTGGCTACTCGACGGTTAACGCATTATCCGGCGTATTGCGGAGACGGCAGGTCGAAATTGGCCGAGACATTACTACAATCGTGAAAATAGTGACAACAATCTTGACTCCAGTACCCTGAGCTTTGATTTACCGCTCAGTCTTTCTAAACGTCATGTTTCGCAAGAGGAAGACGCTACACATCCTCTCCCCTGAAACGCCTGCGGTTTTCATTGGCGTTTAGGCATTGCTGTTCGTTGATGATGGGTGCCGGAAGGGAAAACTCGACGATATCCTCGGTGTATACATGCGCAGCGCGCAATATTTGATGCGACGGTCTCGATCTTTATCTGTCGTCGAGACGAATAAGTCAGCGAAACAAGTATACTGGGGGTAACAGTCGATTGCGCCGGTTGTGCGCTGCTGTCGTTTAACAATAATAAGAAGGCCCGAGGTGTGGAAAAAGGAACGCCCCGGAACGAGACGACTGCTGATACGGACGAGCCCCTGTTTCGCCAGGAAGCGGTCGATCACTATCTTGGCGAATCCGAGGAAGGGGATTTGTTGCGTGCTTCGCCGGTCTGGGCAGACTGGGCCTACCGGCTGCTCGTCTTGGTGACAATTCTCGCCATTGCGTATCTCTTCATGGCTTCAGTGCCCGTCTATGAGACCGGACCGGCACTGTTGCGTATCGACGACGTGTCGCCGCTAAATGCGCCGGTCGACGGCACGATCGAATTCGTGACGGTCTTGCCCGGCCAGCGAGTCGAACCCGGCCAGGAACTCGTCCGGTTTAAGGCTGCGGAAGAAAGTGCTCAGCTACAGAGGATTCGCGAAGAATTCGAACTCCAACTCCTGGCGCGCTTGCGAAATCCAAACGATGCAGACGCCGAGCGCGAACTGCGGCGCCTGCGTCCGGAACTGGAGCGTGCTCGTGTAGATCTCGAACAGACTCGCATAGTTG
This sequence comes from Woeseiaceae bacterium, assembly GCA_041617855.1. Classification (GTDB taxonomy): domain Bacteria; phylum Pseudomonadota; class Gammaproteobacteria; order Steroidobacterales; family Woeseiaceae; genus UBA1847. The sequence continues at coordinate 3,252 of JBFJOC010000038.1, forward strand.
CCCCCCGCCAGGGCGAAGTCCAGGATGTGCGCATCCGTGCGGGAGATTTTCTGCGGGCAGGAGAGCCGGCGTTAAGCCTTACACCGATCGAGCCCAGGTACACCGTAATCGCTTTACTTCCCGGTCACGTCCTGCCGCAGCTCGAGCCTGGAATGCGCGTACGCCTGCTAATCGAGGGGTATGCCTACGCGCAGCTAAATACCGCTATAGAATCAGTGGGTAGCCAGGTCATCGGTCCGGCCGAAGCCAGGCGTTTTCTTGGCACCGGGATTGGCGATGCCGTGGACATCGGCGGCTCGGTTGTCGTTGTCCGCTGCGCGCTGCCACACAGTCGTTTCTACTCGTCGACGCGTGAGTATCGTGTGCATGATGGCATGAAAGCTATCGCGGAGGTCGAGGTTCGCCGAGAACGCATGTTATTTCGGCTGATTCCGGCACTTAAAGGCTTGCAGCAAAATGGCTTTTGATTACGGCAATCTAGGTCGATTGCGACGCAACTTTCCAGCTCTCGGGAAGCTTCGACTCGGCCCGCCGTCCGAAGGGATTCCGTTCGTGCAGCAGCTCGAAGCGTCCGACTGTGGAGCCGCGTGCTTGTCAATGGTGCTCGGTTTCCACGGCAGACATTCAAATTTGTCGGAGACGCGGCGAGCCGTCGGGGCCGGGCGGGGCGGCGTAACCGCACAGGCCATACTCAACGCCGCCGCAGCATTCAATTTACTGGGCCGCGGCGTGCGGCTGGAGCCCGACGAACTGCACTTTCTGCCGCAGGCATCGATACTTCACTGGGGATTCAATCACTTCGTTATTTATGACCGTGAAACGCGGCGCGGCGTGCGAATTATCGACCCGGCGGCGGGCCCACGGACGATCACGCGCGAAAGTTTCGATCGCCATTTTACGGGTGTTGCGCTGACCTTCGAGCCCAGGCCCGAGTTTTCGACGACCGAAGGCGAGTCGAAGGGTTGGCTCAGCTACTGGCAGCACATACGTTCGCACCAGGGGCTCGTGATTCGTGCTGTCGTGCTCTCGCTATTGATTCAGATTTTCGCGATGGCACTGCCTGTGCTTACCGGGGTTCTCGTCGACGAGATCGTGCCCCACGAGGATCTCTCTCTGCTTACAGTCATCAGCGCCGGCCTCGTTGCTGTTGTTGGTTTTCACTTCCTGGCATCGCTCGTCCGCGCCAATCTGCTTATATATCTGCGCACGTTGCTCGATACGCGGCTCGGACTTGGATTTATGGATCATCTCGTTCGCCTGCCATATGCTTTTTTTCTCGAGCGTCCTACCGGTGATCTGCTCGTCCGGTACCAAAGCAATCAGCGCGTAAGGGAGATTTTGACCTCGGCCGCTTTGTCCGCCTTGTTCGATGGCTTGCTCGTGTGCCTTTATCTGCTCATCATTCTTCTTCTGAGCCCGACTCTGGCGTTGCTGACGCTGTTATTAGCTCTGGTTCATGTATTGGTGTTCGTCGGTGCGCGACGCCGTTACCATGACCTTGCGACCCAGGATCTCGAGGTCCGAGCCCGATCCAACTCACATCTCGTCGAGATGATAGCCGGCATGGAAACGTTGAAGGCGCTGGGTGCCGAGCGACGTTCGCTGGAGCGCTGGTCGCATCGCTTTGTTGATGAGCTAAATGTGGCTCTCGCCCAAGGCGCTCTCGGTGCTTGGATAAATTCGATTCGTTCCGCGTTGAATCTCGCTTCGCCGCTTATCATTTTGATATTCGGGGCCCTTCTCGTAATAGGCGGTGAACTGTCGCTGGGGACAATGTTGGCGCTGAGTGCACTGGGCGCTGCTTTCCTGGGACCGCTTGCTAATCTTGTCTGGACCGCTTTCGAACTTCAGGAAGTTCGAAGCCATCTCGAGCGCATTGAGGACGTCACCAATGCCGTGCCGGAGCGTCAGGAGGAAAACGCCTCGTCCAAACACACGCTGCGCGGCGAGATATTTCTCGACCGGGTAAGCTTTCGCTACTATCGCGATCATCCCACGGTTCTACGAGAAATTTCTCAGGCGATTGCCCCGGGCGAGAAACTTGCCATCGTGGGCAAGTCGGGATCTGGCAAGTCGACGTTGGCGCGATTAATTGTCGGCCTTTACCCGCCAACATCAGGTCGCATATTGTTTGACGGTATCGATCTCGCCGGGCTCGATCTACAGGCCGTCCGCCAACAAATCGGCGTCGTGACGCAGGACGCTCATATATTCGGAACGAGCATCCGCAATAATCTCACTCTGGGCGACCCATCGATAACCCCAGAGGACGTCATCGAGGCCTGCAAGCTTGCTGAAATACACGACGAAATTCTGGATATGCCCATGGGCTACGAGCTGTTGCTTACGGACGGCGGCGCGTCGCTGTCTGGAGGCCAGCGCCAGCGCATTACGATTGCGCGGGCCTTGATCGGGAAGCCACCAATTCTGCTGCTGGACGAAGCGACCAGCGACCTCGACTCGCTGACCGAGGCGCGGATCATGGTCAACCTGCGCAATTTGGACTGCACGCAGATAACTATCGCGCATCGGCTAAGCACGATTGCGGATGCCGACCGGATCATTGTTCTGGATGACGGTCGAATTGCGGAGTCAGGTACTCATGATGAACTTCTCGCAATGAACGGCTGGTACGCGGAACTCGTATCGGCGCAGACGACCAGCGCCTCATGAGAGAGCGAGCGTTCGCAATGCGGGAACTTGGGTCTCTGGCGCTCGCGTTTCTTGCCGTGGCTGCGCTCGCTCGTGCTGCGATGCCGGCTGCGCTTGCCGAGGCGGGCATGCTGGGCGTCCTCACGCCCCAACGTGAGACCGCTCTGGAACCTGAGATTCAGGGGCAGCTTCGGGTAGTGCACGTACGCATCGGGGACAAGGTAGCGTCCGGTGACGTCGTGGCGGAGCTGGATTCAGAAACCATCGGCCAGGACCTCGACGAAGCAAATGCACGCCTTGAAGCCGTCCAAGCCGAGCATGAAGCTGCGAGCACGCAGTTGCGAATCGCTGAGGATGCACTGGAGCGACGGCAGCGGCTGCTTGGTCAGCAAGCCGTGTCGCGGGGAGCCGTTCAGGCAGCGCAGCAGGCAGTCGAATTAGCCGCTGCCGAGATCGATCAGGCCGAGGCCTCAGTCAGGCAGCAGCTGGCGATCGTCGAGCAGTATCGGACGCGACTGCGACAGACGAAGATGCTGGCGCCTTTCAGCGGGACAATCGCGGAGCGCTACGTAAATCCTGGCATGACCGTTACGCCTGGACGGCCAGTGGTTCGCATAATCAGCAGCGATCGCTTGCGCGTTCGGTTCGCGGCCCCGGTTGAGCGAGCAGCCGATCTTGTGGCGGGACGCTTGCTCAGGATCATCGCGCAGAACGATGGCACGGAACTGATCGGCGCTGTCCGTCAGGTCGGTTCCGAGGTGGATCCGGCGTCGGGAATGATCATCTGCGAGGGCGACGTCGAGTTGCCGGGAGACTGGCGAGGCGCTCCCCTCTCGGGTCAGGCGGTACGTGTCTGGATCCGAAATGGCGAGATCTTATGATGTGGACATGTAAGAGAGCCGGCGCCCGGTAGGCGCCAGCCCTTCCCGTAAGATCCAGGTTTTGTGTCAGTTGTGGCTTTGATTGCCCGGCTGGCCCTCGTAGCCTTTGGTGCCCTTAGAGCCGCCGCCGCCTCCCTGGTTGCCTGGCTGTCCTTCGTAACCCTTCTGGCCCGGCGGTTGCGTACCACCGCGAACGTTTTTCAGTTCTTTCTTGGTTAGCTCGCGCATTGCTCTTTCCTCTTGTGGTTATTTTTAACCTCGAACGAGGCCCAACAAGTCTTGCGCGACCAAGACTGCAGTGTCAAGGGTTTCACATAAGTTCTGTGTTAGCTTTTGCCCGTCCTCGCCGATTATGTAAAAAGATGCTTGATCATGAAGAGCCCTGCCTGATCGAGAGACGCCATTATCGATCTGTGCGCGCGCAGCTCGCCATGAAAGCCGCGCCGAGTCCGCTCAGGCGATAGTTATCGTAGCCATCCGTCGATCCTATGACGCTCTCGAGCATCTTGTTCCTGCAGAGCTTGTCGAGGCTGTGCTGGACCTGGGTGGGTCGTAGCGTGAACATTTCCGCGAGATCCGGCGCGGATATAGCGAACCCCGGGCCCCGCGCGGATGCAGACCGCAACACCGCCATGTCCAGATCGTCGAAGTCTACGGTCGACGACAGATCGATCCCGCTGACCGCACGCCGGGGAAACAGCTCACGGAGCTTGAGGACCATCCGCGTCCGGATACCGCGTGCGGTCTCCGAGCTTCGAAACCAAAGCGTGCGGATGAGCGCACCCGCATTGCGGACCGCTGCGCGAGATAGCTTCAGGATCAGAAGGGCCGCCAGCGCAATGAGGCAGTAAACCAGCAGCGCGGCAACGACGGGCACCGCCGCATCGGGCTCCATGCCGAGTCCCGAAGCAATGCCGGGCGCGAGCTCGACGAACTTCGTAATCGCCAATTCGCCGGGCATTAGGATGGCGTCGAGTAACGCGGATCGGACGCTCGAGAGGATCGTGCTCAATTCAACATCCCTGTCGTAGGAAAACAATACGCGCTACAGGCGCGCGAGTTCTGTGACTTGCATCACACATTTTCCGGTCAAGTTGTGACGAGATGCCGGTAGCGAAGTGAGGCCTGGTTCACAGATCTGCCAATTGAATTGCAGAACACTACCGGTTGCCCAGAGTGCCGCTCGGTGCTGCGGGCGTAACGGACAGGTGGAAGGAAAAAGGACTTTCGAGATGTCGAGACTCAGCCGCAGGGCAATGCTGGCGTTGTGCGCCTGGATTCCATTCGCATCCGGCAATGCCCAGGACCTGTCCGCCGACGGCATGCGCAGCCTGGATGGCCAGGTCCAGGAAATCAAATCCGACGTGCTCGACATCGCCTCGGATCTCAGCATTCTGGAAGAACGGCTGCTGTACCCGACGGGGACGCAGCTGGCCGTGTTCGTGTCCATGGCCGAAAAGGAGACGTTCCGGCTCGACGCCGTGCAGATCGAAATCGACGGTGACATGGCGACGCACCATATCTACAGCTTCCAGGAACTGGAGGCGTTACGCAAAGGCGGCGTGCAGCGCGTCTACACGGGCAACGTCGTGACCGGTGACCACGAGATTCGCGTGACAATGATCGGCAAGCTCGAGAGCGGCAAGGACTTCAGCGAATCCGACAGCTTTGCATTCGCCAAAGGCGTCAAGCCCAAAGCCCTGGGCGTGACGCTGGCTGGACCAGGACTGGGCAAGACCGGGATCCAGGTCGGAGATCTTTGATTCATGCTTCGAGCACCGTTCGCAGCGATCGGGCTCCTGATAACAGCTTGCCTGGCATCGAGCCCCGTCAAGAGCGACGCGCTGAGAGATCTCTACTTCGGTGAGGCGCTGTACTACGCCCACCAGGGATCGTTCTTCGAAGCCCTCGAACGCCTCGATACCGAGGTCAAGCAGCACGCCGATGTTGACGAGCCCGAACTCGACACGCTGTATCATCACATCGATGATGCCGAGTTTTCGCTCGGCGACTTCGAGCTGCGATATCGCATGCATCATCGCGCGGGCCGGGCCATCAAGGCCGTGCTCGAGGGAGCCGTCGACGAGGAGGTTCGCAACGACGCGGCGTACCGGCTGGCCCGCATCCACTTCCAGAAAAACCAGCTGGCCGATGCAATGCGAGCTCTCGGGCGCATCGAGGGCCGAATCCCCGATACCATTCGCGACGACATCGATTTCCTGCGCGCCAACGTTCTCCTGTCGCAGGGGCGCCCGGCCGAGTCGATCGAAGTCCTGAGGGATTTGCAGGACTCCGAAAGCTACGGCGGCCTCGCCGCGTTCAATCTGGGCATCGCGTATCTGCGTAACGGGCAGCGGGATGCAGCGCTCGCACAGCTCGACCGGGCGGGGCAACGCAGCACAAACGACGCCGCGGAGCTGGCGATCCGGGACAAAGCAAACCTGGTGCTCGGGACGATCTACATGGAATCTGCCGAATACGAACGAGCGGTGCCCGTATTGCATCGCGTGCGTCTCGACGGGCCGTACTCGAACCAGGCGCTGCTAAATTCCGGCTGGGCGAATCTGTCGCTCGACAAATTCGATCGGGCCGTCGTTCCGTGGGGCATCCTGGCCGAGCGAGAGGTCACTGACAGCGCGGCGCAAGAGGCCATGCTGGCGCTCCCGTATGCCTACGGCAAGCTGAACGTGCATGGGCGTGCGGCCGTGTCCTATGGGCATGCCCTAGATTCGTTCAGCGCCGAGGTCGACAAGCTCAACGCGTCGATCGACAGCATCAGGGACGGCAGGTTTCTCGAGGCGCTGATTCGCGAGGAAATTCGAAGAGACAAGAACTGGGTGGTGCAGCTGCGCTCACTTCCCGAGACGCCCGAGACGTATTACCTGATGGAATTGCTCGCGTCTCATGAATTCCAGACCGGCCTGCAAAATTATCTCGATCTTGCAGATCTGCGCCGCAAGCTGCTCTTGTGGCAAACGAATTTCGACTCGTTCGAGGAAATCGTCGGTATTCGACGGTCTCACTACGAACCGCTGCTGCCGGATGTCGACGCGGAGTTCAGGAAGCTCGATTCACGGATGCGCCTGCGCATCGAACAGCACAAGCAGCTGGTTAAGCGACGCGATGATTTGCTGACGATGCCGGAGCCGAAGTTTCTGGCGACGCGTGACGAGCAGGGCATACTCAGGCAGCTCGACTATCTTGAGAAAGCAGTTGCCGAATCGGATTCCGCCTTCGCCCCTTCGGTCCAGCGGCGCATCAAGCGACTTAAAGGCATCGTCACGTGGACGCTCGAGACCGAGTATCACGAGCGCCTGACCCGATTCGACAAAAATCTCCGCAATCTCGACGAGGCAATGGCGGTCGCGCAGCAGCAATACGATCAGTACGTTCGCGCGCGGCAGGCCGCCACCCACAGCTACGTCGGCTACGCACAGCCCGTGAAGCGGCTGCGGGCCAAGGTCGGGAATGCCGTCGCTACGGTTGAACGCCTCATGGTGCGCCAGGGGCGCCTGCTCGAAATCGTCGCCATCGATGAGCTGGTCGCCCGACGCGGTCGCCTCGCGAGCTACGGCGACAAGGCACGGTTTGCGCTGGCCGACAGCTACGACCGTGCGACTCAGGCACAGGCCCGCCGGGATAATTCGCCGTGAAACGCCTGTCAATGGTCATTCCCCTCGCGAGCATGACGCTGTTCGGCTGCGCGACGCCGAGCAACAACGGCACGCTGGCGGAGCTCGAGCAGGTCAGCGCGGATGTCGAAGAGGTTTGGGTCGACGACAGTCTCGATCGGGCGGCGCAGAGCTATCGGCGATATCTGGCCGAGACATCGGAAGGCGCCCAGACGCCGGAAGCGATGCGCCGCCTGGCCGATCTGCAGATCGAGCGGGAGTACGGCGTGATCGGCGGCGACACGATCGTCGAGATGGCGACTCCCGAAAGCGCGGCGCCGGTCGCGCAAATCGAGGCCGACTTGGTCGAAGGCACGCCGCGGCAGGCCGCGGAATCCGATCAGGATTTCGAGCGGCGCGCGACGGCGCGCGAGACGCTGCTGTCAGACGATGCGGCATTGGATACCCAGCTGCCGGGCGTCGAGATGGTGGGAATTCCGGCGGGACCGGAAGAAGCGATCAAGACGTACTGGAAGATCCTCGAGACCTACCCGAACTACGAGCGCAACGACCAGGTGATCTACCAGCTCTCGCGCGCCTACGACGAAATCGGGGATCCCGACCAGGCGATGGAAGTAATGAATCGTTTGGTTGTCGAGTACCCGTATTCGAAGTACGTCGACGAAGTCTATTTCCGCCGCGGAGAGTATTACTTCGTGCGGAAGCGCTACCGCGATGCCGAAGGCGCCTACGGCGCAATCATAGCCATGGGCTCCACCTCGTCCTATTATGAGCTAGCGCTCTATAAACTCGGTTGGGCCCTGTACAAGCAGGAGTTCTACGAGGAGGCGCTCCACAATTACATTGCGATGCTCGATCATCGTTTGTCTATCGGCTACGATTTCGATGCAGAGACGGAAGAAAACGATGAGCATCGCGTCGCGGACACGTTCCGCGTCGTCAGCCTGAGCTTCTCCAACCTCGGCGGGCCCGAGGTACTCGGCGAATACTTCTCGGAATACGGACATCGGAGCTACGCCGATCGAATCTACGGCAATCTGGCCGAATTCTATTTCGGCAAGCTGCGCTACGAGGACGCAGCGTCGGTATACCGGTCGTATATAGACCTGAATGCGTATCACAAGGTCTCTCCGCACTTTGGCATGCGGATCGTCGAGATCTACGCGGAGGCCGGATTTCCGCAGCTGGTTGTCGAGGCGAAAAAAGAATTCGCCCGCGACTATGCGTTGGGCTCCGAGTATTGGAACTACTTCGATGTGAATGCATCGCCCGAAGTCGTCGGCTTCCTGAAGACTAACCTGACGGATCTCGCCGGACATTATCACGCGTTGTATCAGGATGAGGCGCTGGTCGACGAGAGGCCGGCGAGCTTCGCACAGGCCGAGCACTGGTACCGGCAGTTCCTGCAGTCGTTTCCGGCCGAAGCGGAATCGCCAGGCATCAATTACCAGCTGGCCGACCTGCTGCTCGAGAACCAGGATTTCGGCAGTGCGGCTGCGGAATACGAGCGGACAGCATACGAGTATACGGACCACGAGCAGGCGTCCGCCGCCGGCTATGCGGCGATATTCGCGTACCGGGAGCAGCTGAAGGTCGTGTCCGAAGCCGGCCTTCCGGAAACCCGGGTGCTGACCGTGCAGAGCTCGCTCAGATTCGCCGACACGTTTCCCGGGCACGAGCAAGCGCCGAACGTTCTCGCCAGGGCTGCCGAGGATCTTTACGAAATGGAGGATTTTCCGGCTGCGATCACGACGGCGCAGAAACTCATCGAGCGCTACCCCGAAGCAGAAGTCTCCTTGATTCGTGCAGCGTGGACCGTGGTTGCGCATTCGTCGATCGAAGTTGCCGAGTACCGGCAGGCGGAGCAGGCGTACGCAAACGTCCTGATGCTGACGCCGGAAGACGACGAATCGCGACCGGCGATGGTCGACGGACTCGCCGCGGCGATTTACAAGCAGGGCGAGGCGGCGATTCAGGCCGAAGATTATAGGACGGCGGCGAATCACTTTCTGAAGATAAAGGAAGCCGCGCCGACATCTACGATTCGAAGCGCGGCCGAATATGACGCAGCCGCCGCGCTGATGAAGCTCGAAGACTGGGGGCAGGCTTCGAGCGTCCTGGAGGAGTTTCGCACGACTCATGCGGAGCACGATCTGGCGTCTGAGGCGACCAAGCAGCTCGCGCACATCTATCGCGTCGATGGGCAGACCCGACGGTCGGCAGTCGAGCACGAGCGAATTGCCGCGGAGGCCGGCGATGCGGAGCTGGCACGCGAAGCGGTGCTGACGGCGGCCGAGCTGTATGACGAGGCAGGCGCGATCGAGGACGCAGTTCGCGTCTATGAGCAGTATCTCGGGGAATATCCGCGACCGCTGAATATTGCGATGGAAACCCGCTCCCGTCTTGCAGAAATCTTCAAAGCCGAGCTCGACTACGATCGCTATCACCGGGAACTCGAAGCGCTGGTGGCCGCGGACCGCGACGCCGGTGCAGAGCGAACCGACCGCAGCCGATATCTGGCCGCGACAGCGGCCCTGGTCCTGGCGGAGCTGGTCTACGAGCGATTTGCAGCGCTCGCCCTCGTGCAGCCGTTCGAGGCTAGCCTTGCCGAAAAGCAGCTGCGGATGGACGCGGCGCTGGCCGCGTTCGAAGACCTCGTTACGTACGAGGTCGCCGAAGTCACGGCCGCGGCGACGTTTTACATTGCCGAAGCGTATTTGGAATTCAGCGCAGCGCTGTTGAACTCCGAGCGTCCGGCAGGTCTTAGCGATGCCGAAAAAGGCGACTACGAGCTCGTGATCGAAGAGGAAGCCTATCCGTTCGAGGAGCGCGCAATCGACGTGCATCAGGAAAACTTCGAGCTGCTGGCCGGCGGTATCTACAACCCGTGGGTGCAGAAGAGCCTCGACAAGCTCGCGCTCCTGATGCCCGGACGCTACGCGAAGGCGGAAATCAGCGGCGGCTTTGTCGGATCGATCGATACGTACGCGTACCGAATGCCCATTGCGCCTCCGCCCGGTGTCGATGAACCCGAACAGGCAGAGCCCGCGGACGCCACAGCCACGGCGCAGCTGTCCGAGGGTCTCGAAGGCCGCCTCGATGAGCAGCAGGTTTCGAGCCAGGTACGATGACAGTATTCGCTACTCGCGCGTTTTCCAGTTCGGCCCTAGTTTGCGGCATGGCGTTGCTGATCACCGCGTGCGCGCCGGTCGCGACGAAGACGAAGAAGGCGCCAACTGCCGATGCGTACATCGAGATACAGGAAGCCGTCGGGTTCACAATCGTCGAAGAAGCGCGAATCGATTCCGGCGTCAGGCTCGATTACGATGCCGCGCTCGCGCTGCTCGAGCAGGGCCGTCACGCCGAGGGCGTCGACCTGCTCGAAGCCGTTGCCACGGCGGCGCCCGAGCTCAGCGCGCCGAGGATCGATCTCGGCATCGCCTATCATCGTGCCGGAGACCTCGACGCAGCCGAGCGACACCTGCTGCAGGCGGTCCAGCTGAACCCGGGCCATCCGATCGCTCACAATGAACTCGGGATCGTGTATCGCAAGACCGGTCGCTTTGCGGAGGCGCGGCAGAGCTACGAAGCCGCGCTCGCGATTTACCCCGGATATCACTTTGCCCGGCGGAACCTGGGCGTGCTCTGCGATCTGTATCTGGCTGACCTCGCCTGTGCGCTCGCGAATTACGAAGCCTACATGGAGACCGTGGCGAGTGACGACGAGGTCTCCATGTGGATGCAGGATATCCGCAATCGGGTCGGAGGAGCGGAGGAATAGTGATGCGACAACTGATGATCATAACTGCCCTGCTGCTCGCAAGCGTCAGCGCTACGGCTGAGGAGCCGGAGAAGGAGACGGAGTCTCCCGAGCCGCAGGGTGACGGCATCGAGTCGCCGAAGACGATGTCCGGCATGTCCATTCTCGGGAACGAAGAAGCGCCGAAGTCGCTGGTCATCATTCCCTGGAAATCGTCGGAGCTCGGCGATGACATCAGCCTGTCGGATTCGCTGGACGATCTCGCCCGTCCGGTCGACAAGGAGGTCTTCCTGCGAGAGCTCGCATATTACGAAATTCGTTCCGGCGAGTAACGTCTTCGGAAGAACTGGACCTGTGAATCTAATGTCTCGGATCATCTTCACAGTTTTGCAAACGTTCTGCCTTACCGTGCGCTGCGTCACATTCAATGACGTGACCGGCCTCTATTCTCTGTCCAGTCCTGAGAGAAGCCGGGGACATTTTGTCAAATGAGGAATTAGTCATGGACGTCTTCTATTCGATCATCAGTTTTTTCTCTTCGGGCGGCGTATTCATGTATCCGATACTGCTCGTCTTCGCTTTCGGCGTTGCCATTGCGGTCGAACGATTCGTTACGTTGTCCATCGTGAGGAACAAGAATCAAGCGGTCTGGGACAAGGTGCAGCCGCTCCTTTCAAACGGGGAGTTCGACAAGGCGCGCGATCTGACGGGCAGTGATGAATCCACGATCTCGCAGGTGCTGAACATGGGCCTGTCACTGCAAGGTGCCGTACGCCGCCGCGAAGACATCGAGATCGCCATGGAGGAGAGTATGATGGAGATCGTGCCGCGGCTCGAAAAGCGTACGCCTTACGTGGCGCTGGCCTCGAGCATCGCGACGCTGCTCGGTCTGCTCGGCACGATCATGGGTCTGATTTCTGCATTTACGGCCGTCGCTAATGCGAATCCCGCGGAGAAGGCCGATTTGCTGTCCGCCAGCATTTCCGTCGCCATGAACACGACGGCGTTCGGGCTGATGGTTGCGATCCCGCTGCTCATTACCCATGCGGTATTGACCAGCAAGACCGGCGAGATCGTGGACAGCCTCGAAATGGCGACGGTGAAAGCGCTCAATGTATTTTCGCGCAGGGCAAAGCTTGCCATAGCAGCTTGAGCCGACATGGCCAGACGGCATCACTACAAGCGTCGCACCAAGGACGCGCACGAACTCGACGTAACTACCTTTCTGAACCTCATGGTAGTGCTCGTTCCGTTTCTGCTGATTACGGCGGTGTTCTCCCGGCTGACGATCGTGGAGCTGAATCTGCCGAGCACGGCCAACGGGCCGGCCACGAACGAGGAAGGTTTCCAGCTCGAGGTTATCGTCCGCGAGCCGGGTATCGAGATAACGAACGGCAAGGCCGTCATCGCTTCGATCCCCAAAAAAGACGAGGAATACGATCTCGAGAAGCTGTCTGAGCTCATGGTCGAGCTCAAGAACGCGTATCCGGATCACGAGGCCGCGTCCGTTCTGATGGAGGCACGAATTCCCTACGACTACCTGATCCAGGTAATGGATATCGTGCGCAGCGTGGAAGTGCCAATCGAAGGTGAAGAGGAGCAGTACGAACTCCTGGCATTGTTCACCGAGATTTCCGTGGGAGATGCGCCGTGAGGAACTCCCGCCGAATCAAGCGCATGTCGCGGAATCGCGTCAAGATCACGAAAATGAACCTGACGTCACTGATGGACGTGTTCACGATCCTCGTCTTCTTTCTGCTCGTAAATTCTGGCTCTGTCGAGCTCGTGGAGGCGCCGAAGGACGTGGAGCTTCCCGAATCCCAGGTTGAGGTCAAGCCGCGGGAGACCGTCGTGATTTCGGTGAGCCCGGAGGACGTTCTCGTGCAGGGCAAATTCGTCGCGCGCGTCGAGGACATACTGGAAGGTTCTGAGAGCAGCCTCAATCCGATTGCGGCGCGCCTCGCGCAGCTGGAGGAGAACATCGTCGGACCGAACACGATGGCCGTGGCGCGCAATCAGGAAGTCACGATCCTCGCAGACAAGACGGTGCCGTTCATCGTGATCAGGAAGATCATGTCGAGATGCACGGGCGAAGGTTACGAAAACGTATCGCTCGCGGTCATTCAAAAGGCTCAGCAGGTAGCAGCGAACTAGTGGCGTTGCAGACCACTAACACCGCAGGGAAGAAGGTGGCAGCGTGAGTTCGGATTTTTCGCAAGAGCAGCGGTCCATACTCGAAGACGTCGAGCAGTCCGAGCAGGCCCTCGGCAACCTCGAGAGTGACCTGAAGTCGGTCGAAGCGGAGCTCGAAGCGCTCGTCGCGAAAGGTCAGCAGTACGATGTGCTTTCCCGGATCTGCCGCGGCCTCAGCGAGCTCGACGAGCTCGGCGCGAGCCATCTTTTCTGGGACGAAGACATCGGTATCGACAGGCGCGAGGAGCGGCTGCGTTTCGCCCGTCAGAAAATCGAGGAATTCAATGCCGAGATTGCTCAGGTCGAATCCCGGCGCGAGGCGATCGTTGACAGCATTGGCAGTCAGAACACTCGCCTCGACGAGCTGCACTACAGCCTGAAGGATGCGATCGCCAGGGAAGAGAGTCGCAGAAACGAATGGCTCGTGGAGCGGGAACCGAGTGCGCTGCCGCATCGTGCCCAGGTCATGCCCTGGAACAGGGGCTGCGAGGAGGACCAGCGTTTTCGGAAATCACTCGGTTCGTCGTTCGCCGCGTCGATTGCCGTTACTTTTCTCGTCAGCACGATCGCGCTGCCGGTCGTGGAACGTGAGCGGGTCGTCGAACTGCCCGAACGTGTCGCCAAACTCGTCCGCCAGGAACGCAGACCGCCGCCACCGGTGGAGCCGCCGATCATCCCGGAGAAACCGCCGGAGCCCGAACCCGAGCTGGTCAAGGAAGAGCCCCCCGAGCCCATGCCGAGGGCCACCGAGGCGCCCGTCGTTGCCGAGGTTCCGCAGCCGGATACGCGCGAGCAGGTCAAGGCAAAGGGCATTCTCGCGTTTCGCGAAAGCTTCGCGGGCCGCGCAAATCTGCGCCCGTCCGCACAGCTCGGCTCGCAGGCGAGGGTCACGAGCGCGGGCGAAAACGCCGTCGGTCGGCCGCAACGGATGATGGTGACGACCTCGGCTCCGGGCTCGAGCGGCGGTATCAATCTCGCCGATATCAGCCGCGACGTCGGCGGTGGTGGCGGTGGCGGGATCGCCGGTGTCGAGGTAAGCCGGGTCGCCAGCACGATCGGCGGCGGTGAAGGACCCGATCGGCCGCTTAGCGGTGGCGCGCCTGCCGGCAGGACCGACGAAGAGATTCAAATCGTCTTCGACCGATACAAGGCGGCACTCTACCGGCTCTACAATCGCGAGCTGCGAAAGGATCCGACGCTGCGCGGTCAGCTGGTCCTGAAGCTTACGATCGAGCCGGACGGTTCGGTATCGCTTTGCCAGCTGCAGTCGTCCGACATGAATGCGCCGGTACTCGCGCAGCAGGTCGTCGATCGCGTAAGGACATTCGACTTCGGCGCCAAGGAAGACATCGTTGCCGTAACGATCATATACCCGATCGATTTCCTCCCCGCCGCCTGATAACGCGGGCCTTTTTAACATAATGCCGAAAGCCGCCATTCACGAACTATTCGGCTGACATAAGGTCGGTAATTTCGCCTGCACAGTGCTCGCATCCAACGCTCGAAGCCAGTAATGACGCGGCATTCAGCCAGGGTGTCGGGTTTTTCGAACAACGTGCGAAACATGTGATGCAGTTCAACCTTTGCGTCCCGCCGCTTGAGCGATAGTCGCGTCTCGACTGGAAAAAAGGCAAAGCCACCGAAAGGTGGCGACGCAAAGTCACCGGCCTAAAGAGCGTGTTGCTCCACGGCAGCGGGACCGCCCGACGATCGCTCACCAATTGGGCCGTCCTCGCCGGTGACTTAAGCGCACACGGACGTATGCAACTGGCGACAGCCCGACTCGATAGCGCTTCATCGATCACCACAAGCGTGGGTGGCCGCAGACTTGCCTGCCGGCTCATTGCGTGTGTGCTCCTTTTGGTCGGCGCGACGACGGCGCAGGCCCAGGCCGTTGACTGCTCATCGTTTCCCAATGCGACGCTCGACGGATTCATCGATCCGACTCCGCCGTCGAACGTAAACATCGATACGAATTGCACGGTTCGAAACTTTCCCTCAAGCAATCCGCTGAACACGAATTTCGCGTTTTTCACCCAACCGGGCCAGACCAACGAGCGCTGGTTGATCATCTTCGACAACGTCGTGCACACGGGCAACATGTCGTGCAACGCCGTGCTCGAGCACAAGATCTGGTTTACGAACGGCTCGTCGAGCAAGATCAAGCAAAACTGCCAGAACCTGCTGATTCCGGTCGAGAAGATCGACAAGCGCAATCCGGCGGGGCAAACGACGGCTGCCATTGGCGTGCCGTTCACGTACACGCTCACGAGCCCCGTGCTCTTCGATCCCGCCACGGACACCGTGATCAATACGGTCGGGTCCGTGAACGATCTGCACGGGATCACGATGTGGGACGACCTCAACGCAACGGGTGCCGATCTGAGTTACGTGAGCCACGTCGCGTACTGGAAAGACACCGGCGATCCGATTCCACACACGTTCTCGAACGTAGGCGGTGCGCTGACGTTTGACAATTTTCCGATCGTGCCCGCCGGGCGTCAGTTCGTCATCGAGCTGACCGTCGTGCTCGAAGACACGCCAGCAAATCTCCCCGGCACACAGTTTGTGAACACCGCGAAGTGGGATTTCGGGCGCCTGATCGAGGGCGTCTACTACGAGCCGCTGCCGGGCGAATGGGGGGTGACGCCGCCAATGACGATCGCCGCGCCGCAGCTTGTCGTGACCAAGACGGGCCCCGCGACGATCGGCCGGACGCTGAATCTCGGCGAGTGGGGCGAGTACGGCATCGATATTCAGAACGCGGGCCTGAGCGATGCCTGGGACATTACGCTCGTCGACCGCCTGCCGGATGGCGCGACCGGCGGCATGTGCGACACGACGCCCGAGATCCTGAGCGCGCAGGTATTTGCGGCCGACGGCGTGACGCCCGTCCCGGGCAAAGGGCCGCTCAGCGGCGGCACGGACTATTCGTTGACGTATGCCGGCGCGCCAAGCTGCGAGCTCTCGCTGAACATGCTGACGCCGGCTGCCGCCATCGGACCGGGCGAGCGCCTGGTCGTCACGTACCGCACGCGGCTCGATGCCGACAGCCAGGATGGCGCAATGCTGACGAACGTTGCCGGTGTCACGCAGTGGTTCAACGACGGCAGCGGCAATCCCGATCGGCAAAGCTATACCCGCACCGTCACGGGCGGCACCGTCGGCATACTGGACCACGAGGACGCGCATACGACGACGGTCGCGCTGCGCGGCTACTTCTTCGAGAAGACGGTAGAGAATCTCACCAGCGGCGTGAATCCTGCGGACACGGCGGCGCCCGGGGACGTCCTGCGCTACACGCTGCGTCTGCAGACCACCGACGGCGCGCTCGCGGATTTCACGTTCTATGACGACCTCGGCGAGATGAATGCGCAGCCCGTGTTCGTGCCGGGCACGCTCGCGCTGGTTCCGGGCACGATTCCGCCAGGAGCCGACACCAGCAACACCGATCCTTCTGGCGGCACGAACAACGCGGGCATCCTGGATATCCGTGGTCTGGACCTGCCGGCTGCCAGCGAAGTGCAGATCCGGTTCGACATCACGCTCAATCCGAACCTGCCGGACGGCATCATTGTGACCAATCAGGCGGAGCTGATCCGCGGCGTCAAGCTTGCGGACAGCGACGACCCCTATGTGAACGGGCAGGCGAGTCCGGATATCGACGGCGACGAAGATCCCACGCGCGTCCTGATCGAAGGCGAGCCGCCCACCGCGCTCGTGAAAGCGAACACGCAGGCAACGGCGACGATCGGCGAGGAATTCAGCTACCGGATCACGGTTCCCTCGGCGCCGCACCGCTCGCCGCTGTACGACGTGCGTGTTCTGGACGACCTTGCCGCGTCCGCCGCCGACCTGGAATTCGTCAGCGTCTCGAAAGTGTCCGGAGCGGGCGCCTGGACACCAACGAACACGGGCGCTGCAACGAATCTCGTGATCGAGGATCCGGTCAACGGCATCGACATCCCGATCGGCGAGCAGGCCGTCCTGGAAATTACGGTCCGGCTCGTTGATTCGGCGTCGAACGTGGCCGGGCTGACGTTTACGAACACTGCCGCGTACACGTACAACCTGCGCGACGGCGACGACACCAGCGTGCGTCCCGGCGATTCGGGTACGACGGCGCCGATGACTATCGTCGAGCCCGAGCTGACGCTCGAGAAAGACGGGCCGCTGACGATGCGTTTCGGCGCCGGGCCGGGCACGTTCTCGCTCGATGTCCATAACGTCGGGGCGTCGCCCGCCTACGGCGCCTACGTTACGGACGTGCTGCCGAATCAGGCGGACGGCGGCATGTGCGATGCGGCACCGGCCGCCGTTACCGCGCAGCTTTACGAGGCCGATGGCACGACGCCGGTCGCGCTGCCGCTGGTCGACGGCACGGACTACACGACGACATTTACCGGCGACCCGGCGTGCACGTTCACGGTGCAGATGCTGACGCCGGCCGCGGCGATCGGTCCGGACCAGCGGCTCATCGTCACCTACGAGGCGTCCTTCGACGCGGATACGCAGCGCGACGCGGCATTGACGAATATCGCCGGCGCAACCGAGTGGTTCAGCCTCGACGTGTCGGGCCCCAGTGCCGCGAGCTATGCGCGTACCTATACGCGGGTCCTAACCGACGGTACGGTGGGTGTCCTCGACCACGAAGATGCGCACACGGTCGTCGAATTCACGCCGATACTGATCTTCGAGAAAACCGTGGCCAACGTGACGCAGGGCACGGACCCGGCGAGCGTCGCGACGCCCGGTGACACATTGCGCTACAGCCTCAGGATCGAGAACGCGAGCGACACTCCGGTCGTCGACTTCAGCCTCAGCGACGAACTGGACCGGCTCAACGCGATCCCGGCATTTCAGCCGGGCACGCTGGCCGTGATTACGCTGCCGGCGGGCGCCGACAGCAGCGGAAGCGATGCGACCGGCGGTGCCGCGGGGACCGGGGTGCTCGACGTGCAGAATCTCAGCATCGGCGGTCTGGGAGAGAGCCTGCTCATCGAATTCGAGGCCACCCTTGCGCCGGTCATCGCCAACGGTACGCTCGTCTATAACCAATCGCGGCTGTTCTACGGCGGCAATCAGATTGCGCAAAGTGACGACCCGAACGTAAACGGCGCGGCGGACCCGAACGTCGCAGGCGACGAAGATCCGACGCAGATTGCGATCGAATCGGCGCCGGAATTCCGGATCGAGAAAATCTCGTCGTACCTGACCGGCGATCCGAACGTGCTGCTCGCCGGTGAGACCCTGCGCTACACGATTACGGTGCAAAACGTCGGCACCGACAACGCGACCGGCGTTGACCTGGTCGACCAGGTACCTGGCAATACCAGCTACGTGGCCGGCAGCACGACGCTGAACGGCAATCCGGTTCCGGATGCGAACGGCGGCGGCTCGCCGCTCATCGATGGCATCCTGATCAACGCTCCGCAGGACGCGACACCGGGCGCAATGAATGCGGGCGTGCCGGACAATACGGCGACGATCGTGTTCGACGTCGTCGTCTACCCGGACGTGCCGGATGGCACCGTGATTTCGAACCAGGCGTTCGTGAGCGCGGTCGACCAGGGTATCGCGGATCAGCCGTCCGACGATCCCCGCACGCCGATTGCAGACGACCCGACGCGCGACGTCGTCGGCAACTTCCCGCTGCTGTTCGCACCGAAGTCCGCGGCGCTCGAGGTGGACCTGGGCTCGCCCGGCATCGTGGACCCGGGTGACACGCTCCGCTACTCGATCGCGATCTACAATAACGGCCGCGTGCCCGCGACGGCCGTGGATCTGACCGACGTCGTGCCCGCGAACACGACCTACGTCGCCGATTCGCTGACGCTGAACGGCATCCCGGTCGGGCAGCCCGACGGCGGCGTGTTCCCGTTGACAGGCGGCATTCCCGTCAGCTCCGCGGACCTGACCCCGCCGCTGCCCGGTGTCGGCGAGGGCACGCTGTCGCCCGGCGAATCCGCGCTCGTGCAGTTCGACCTGCTGGTCAATGCCGACGTGCTGCCGGGCACGCTGATCACGAACCAGGCCGTGGTTTACAGCGCCGAGGTGCCGAATCTCCTCACGGACGGCGACGGCAATCCGGCAACGGGGCCGGAACCCACGGTCGTCGTGGTCGGCGACGTGCAGCAGCTCGCAATCATCAAGGAGGTCTCGGTCGTCGACGGCGGACCGGCGGTCGCCGGGGCCACGCTCGAATACGTCGTGACCGTGCGAAACGTAGGGTCCGTGCCGGCGTACTACACCGTCATCACGGACGACCTGGATGCGAACAATCCCGGGTACCTGGCCTACGTCGATCAAAGCGCGACGCTCAACGGGCAGACAAACGGCGTCAGCGTCGCCGGTACCCTGATCACCGCGGATTATTTCGCGGAATACGGGCCGCTGGCGCCGGATGCAACCGCCGTGCTGCGTTTCAGGGCCATCATTAACCCGAATCTCGCCGAAGGAACCACGATAACGAACACCGGTCGGGTGACCTGGAACGACCCGCCGCAGTGGGCCGAGGCGAGTGTGTCCATCGACGTTGGCGCGATGCCAGACGCCGGCATGCTGAGCGGCTACGTCTGGCACGACGCCGACCATGACGATGTGCCCGACGGCGTCGAGCGTCCGCTCGAGGGCTGGACGGCCGAGCTGCTCTTGGACGACCAGCCGGTGCGCACGATGCTGACCGACGCCGACGGCTATTTCCTCTTCGGCGGCGTGGTGCCGAACTACGCAACCGAGCAGCGCTACTCGCTGCGCTTCAGCGCGCCGGGCGCCGGCAGCAGGACAGCGCTGCTCGGCGACACCGATTCGGACTTCACGGACGGCCCGCAGCGCATCGATGACATCGAGGTTCAGGCCGGCAGCAACCTGCTCGACCTGAACATGCCGATCGACCCGAACGGCGTTATCTACG
>JBFJOC010000039.1:0-23231 GCA_041617855.1 Woeseiaceae bacterium
AAGCCTGTTTTTTCAGTTCGCGCTTCGTGTGATTTGCAAGTCCCTGTTGCAATTGGCCCGACCGGAAATCGGGTTTTTCGCGCGTTTTCCTGGCACCTGCGAACTGTCTCCCGGGAGCCGAGGATAGAGGAATCAGGCACCGATTTCCACAGGGCACAACACGGCGCGAAGCCTTGCAGAATCAGGGCTTGCGCCATTTTTCCCGGTCCACCGGGCGCACCGTGTCCGGTCGCGCCGCAGAGTATCGGAAATACGCCCTCAGACGTGGCGTTCCCGGGTCGCGAGGCTTACGGCCACCGTGACCGCGAATCCCGCGGCAAACCCCGGCACGGCCTCGTACAGGTCGTAGCTGTGCTCCTTGAACATCAGGACCCAGACGACGCTGGTCAGGAAGCCCGCCAGCATGCCCGCCGCCACGCCGGCACGAGTTGTATGACGATAGTACAGCAGGCACAGCACGACGGGGCCGAACGCGGCGCCGAGCCCGGACCACGAAAACAGCACGAACCAGAAGATGAATTTCGCTTCGGGAATCGCAATCGCGATGCCGAGCGCGCCGATCACGATCGTGAGCAGCTTGCCGTAGCCCGCGAGCTGATAGTCGCTTTTCCGGCTGCCCAGGATCTTCTGGATCGTGTCCCGCACTACCGACGACGACGCGAGCAGGAGCAGCGAATCGACGGTCGACATGATGGCGGAGAGCACGACGACCAGGAGGACGCCGGCGATGATCGCCGGGAACAGCTCGTTCGACAGTTTCGGGAAAATGCTTTCGGGATCGGCAAGCCCCGGAAACAGGGCGCGTCCTGCGATGCCGGCCGTGACTGCACCAAACAAAAAGATAAACAGCACCACGACCGAAACGACGCGCGCCTTCTTGAGCTCGACGTCGTCGCGCGCCGACATGTACCGCACCAGAAGCTGTGGCACGCCGAGAAACGGCAGCCCGATGGCGAGGAAGCTCGCGATGCCGACCCAGCCCGCGGTACCGGTCTCGGCGAGGGAGAACATATCGAGCAGCGCCGGGTCTTCGGCGTTAAGCGCCGTGCGGACGCCGTCAATACCGCCGGCCGCCATGATTGCGGCCACCGGCACGACGATGAGACCGGCGAGCATCAGCACCCCCTGCAGCACGTCCGTGTACGACACGGCCTTGTAGCCACCGACAAACGTGTAGCCGATAATAATGGCGGCACCGACCACAACGCCCGTCGCATAATCCATGCCGACGAAGCCGCTCAGGGCTTTTCCCGATGCAACCATCTGTGCGGTTACATAGGTCGTCACCATGACGAGAATGATCACGACCGCGATGCCGCGGATAACGTGTTTCGGGTCGCCGAGCGCGGCGGCCAGCGCGTCGGGCACCGTGATCGAATCCGTTCTATCGCTGAGCCGCTTCAGGCGCCGTGAAATCAGCCACCACGACAGCGCAACGCCGATGATTTCGCCCACGACGACCCAGTAGGCCTGGGCGCCGACAGCGTAGCCCATCCCGGTGAGGCCCAGCAGCAGCCAGCCGCTCTCGCCGGTTGCGTTCGTGCTGAACGCAACCACCCAGTACGGCAGCTTCTTACCCGCGAGAAAGAATCCGCTGAGCGTCACCGTCTCGCGCCGGCTCCAGATTGCAAAGCCCGCAAGCAGCGCGAGGTAGACGACGAGTACAAGGAGCGTTGCGGACATGCCGGCGTGTCGCGGCTACGCGCTCCCCGTCATTACGAGGCCGCACCGATCGGCGAACCGGCCGGCACCGGAATCTTCGGAAGCTCCGCAACACTTTTCGGGTCGGCGCGCATTTGCGCGATCATGTGCCGGGCCAGTGCGTAGTGGGCCCGCAGTGCACGGTCGCCGGGCAGCTGCGCTTCGAGCCAGCGGTCGAGCCGATCGACGGCATCGAGGGCGACGCCGCGCACGGCCGGATCCGCCTCCGGATCGACGGCGAGCCGGAGCAATTCGGTTAACACGATCGTATTGGTTTGCCGGCGCGCGGCCCCGTCACTCCCTGTGGCTCCGGCGTACCAGGTCACGGCCAGCAAGCGATCGAGCAGCTCGCCGAAGCCGGGCGCGCCGGACCGGGCCATGCGTGCCGCGCGCGCCCGGTCGAGCAACACTTCGAGTGACAGCGCTGCAGCCGCGGCCGCCGGCGCCAGCGGATCAAACGTGCCCCCGGTACGCCGCGCGAACGTTTCGCGATTCAGCGGGAACCCCGGGGGGCGCGGAGGAATCAGCGCAACGATCCGCTCCGGCAGCGCGAGCACTTCAGGCTCGAGCGCTCGCAGCAACGCGTCGATCGCGCGCCGCTGCCGCGCGGGATCGACCGCTTGCGGCAGCGGCTGGCCATCGCCGCGCAGCGCGTACGAGAACCGCGTGCCCCCGATCAGCTTGCCGACCGCCTGAATTTGAAAACGATGCAGCAGGTACACCGGCACCAGAACTTCCTCGAGCGTCGCGTACGGCCGGCCGGGCTTCAGGTTCTGTTCCGAAAAGCGCTCGAGCGCGAGCGAGCGAATTACAAGCAAGCGCTCGAGCTCCGCAATCGGGTCCGCGCCGTTGTCCCAGAGGTTGCCTTCCGGATGCGCCGTGCCAACGTCGCGCGCGTCCGCATCGGCCACGTAGGCGAGGCCGTCGGCGATCGTCGCCTCGAGAATCGTCCGGCGCGCCGCGGCGGCCTCCACGCCGGACCCGAAATCCTGGTACGCGTAGCGGACCACGCGCTTGTCCCACTCTCCGATCCCGTCGTCGTAAGCGGAGGAGAAATCAAGGCTTCCATCCGAACGTATCGTCACCAGCGGGAACGGATAGTCCATGACCGATGCACGATCCTGAGCGCTTGCAGCGAAGTTGTGTTCAAAGCCGAGCGTGTGTCCGACCTCATGCGCGGATAGCTGGCGTATGCGCGCGAGCGCAACCTCGAGCATCGTGTCGTCCGCCTCGTCGGCATAGGGTGCCAGAAGACCCTCGACGATCATGTAGTCCTGCCGCACGCGCAGCGATCCAAGCGACACGTGGCCCTTCAGAATTTCGCCGGTGCGCGGATCGATGACGGAGGCACCATAGGACCAGCCGCGCGTCGACCGATGCACCCACTGGATCACGTTGTAGCGAACGTCCATGGGGTCGGCGGCGGCGGGCAGCATCCGGACCTGGAACGCGTTCGTGTAGCCCGCCGCCTGGAAGGCCTCGTTCCACCAGCGGGCGCCGTCGAGCAGCGCCGATCGCACCGGCTCTGGCGTACCGGGGTCGAGGTAATACACGATCGGCTCGACGGCTTCGCTGAACTCGGCGCCCGGATCGGCCTTGTGCAGGCGGTGGCGCCGCGCGTAGTTCACGTGTAGCGGTTCCCCGACCGGCTGCGCGAAATCGGCGAAGCCGCTGCTCTGATACTTGAGACCGATCACGCCCGCTCGAGGATCATAGGGCAGCGGTTCGTAGCCCGGCGCCGGCAGCCGTATGAACGAATGGTGCATGTGCACGGTAACCGCGGTCGGGTCAGGCACCACCGTCGGGAGCCATTCGCCCGTGGGTCGTCCGGCGAACGTGACGATTGCCTCGACCTCGGTATTGTCCGGAAACGCCTTCGTCCGCGGCAGGAAGACCGCGGAGCGGCTCGGGTCTACGGCGTATTCGCCCTCCTCGCGCTCGCGCAGGCGTTCTGCAAGACCGTGCGCATCACGCAGAAAGAAGTCGGTGGCGTCGACGCGAACCCTGCCGCCCGCGTCGCTATCAACTTCGAATCCCCACAGCACCGAGCGCGCAAACGACTCTTCAACGGCTCGCGCCTCCGCAGCATCAGCTCCGACAGCGCGATAGCCGACATTGTCCTCGACGAGCAGGATTTTCGGTCCGCTGCGCATGAAGCGCACGACGCGCGTCTCGCCGAGCTGGCCGCGGTCCAGGCCGAGGTCGTTCGAACCGACGCCGCGGGCGAGCGAGGTCTGATACAGGAACGGCGCATCGACCTCGTCGATCCCGAGAAACAGCCTGCCTCCCGCCTCGTCCCAGTAGAGGTTTACGAATCCCGCAAGTTCGGTGACATCGGCGCGTGCCTCGGTCGGCGTGTCCGCGTCCGCACCGTCCGGCGCCGGCGCGTTGCAGGCGGCCAGCAGCGCTACCGCGACTGCGAGAGCGCCCCGATGATGCAGGACGCCGGTCACGGCCGGCATCCGTCGCCGTGCCGGGAGCGCGACACATTGGCGACGCAAACGTTCACTCGGGGACATCGCGGGTAATGCGGCCGGCGATGAGGCCCGCAATCAGCAAAAAGACGCCAATTCCAAACAGGTATTCCGGATACACGCGAAACACACCGCAGTACAGAATCAGGACAATATTGACGATCTGAAACGCGTTGATCAGCTTGCTCTTGCGAACCACCGCCTTCGGAAACCGGAGACGCGAGATCATCAGGAGTGCGAGTACGAACATTCCAATCGGCAGGTAAAGCTGCAGCGGCAGCGACTCGACGATCTCCTCGTGACGAATCAGGACCAGCGCTGCCGATGCGACCAGGCCGCCGCCTGCGGCCGTGATCGGAAAACCGACGAACCAGCCTGTGCGTGGTTTCGACGTAGTCAGGTTAAAGCGAGCGAGACGCATCGCGCCGGCGAGGACGAACACGCCCGACGCCGCAAGCAGGACGCCGAATTGCCCGCTATCGGTCGCGATGCCGGCGACCTGTATACCGACATTGACGACGAGCATTGCGGGCGCAACGCCGAAGGAAACCAGATCGGCCATCGAATCGAACTCGGCGCCGAAGCTCGACGTGGCCTTCAGCAGCCGTGCGGCGACGCCGTCGAACGTGTCGAGGATGCCACACCAGACGATCAGCCACGCCGCGAATTCGAGATCACCGATCTGCGTCGTAACGATCGACGCAAGCCCGAGCAGCAGGCTCAGCGCTGTAAACGAATTCGGTATCGAGTAGCGCAGGACACGCAAGGGCCGCGGCTCCTCTCCGGGTCACGATCCGCGACCATTCTGCATGGCGAGCCACGGATTATCTAGGAGCGGCCCCGCGTCGGGGACCGATGGATTAACGGCGCCCGAACACGCGGGCGGACTGTATCCCGATCGGCCCGCGCGGAAGGACGATCTGCATCGGCACTCCGTCACGCTCGATATCGACGACCACCGATTCGCCAGGCGTGCCCTGCATCGTCTGCTGCATGAGCTCGCGGATCTCGAAGACCCTACTGCCGTCGTAGCGAACGATGCGATCTCCGGTCTGCAGGCCCGCAGTTTGGCCGGGCGAAGACTCGAGCACGTGGCCGACGGTGACGGCGGTCGGCTGCCCGGTTGCCTCCAGATAGCGTTCGTAGTCAGGATCGCCCAGCTCGGCACGCAGCATCGCATCTGCGTCTGCATTTGCAGGCGGCGCCGTGCCGCTCACCCGGGCCTCGAAACGGGCCTGCATCGCGTCGACCTGCAGCTCCTCTTCACGGCGCAGAATGCGTTCCGCGTCGGCGGGAGAGAAGCCACCCTGCACCAGGGCATCGATGCGCTCTTCGGCGGACTGGGCGCTGCGCGGACCGCGGAAAACCGGCGCGAACGCGCGCTGTTCGCGGACCGCCGCGAAAGGCTCTGCTTGACCGTCAGGATCCGCATCGCGAAGCCGCGCGAGCTCCCCGGCCAGAAACTCCAGCTCCTGCTCGACCGTGCGCCTGGCGTCCCGCTCGTCGGCGAGCGCGGCTTCCAACGCCCCCAGGCGCTCGTCGATCCCCGCGGTTGCATCGAGGCCCGGCGCCACCGCCTCTGCCACGGGCGGCGCTTCGTATGGCGCACGCAGGACCAGCGCCGCAACCGCAAATCCGGCGACAAGGCCGACGATGACGGCTAACGCGATCTTTGGCATGACGAACCTCGGTTACCGCCTGTATCTGACCGCAAAAGGTATGACCGGGTTGCAGGTATTTTTTCGCCGGATTCTCTGGCACTCGCGGGACCTAGGCATTGGGGACAGGCTGTGCTTAGGTCGCGGAGCACAGGGCTGCGCGATAGCGACCTTGTCGCGTCCAGGACTTAGAATCATTCGCGCCTTGAAGCAGCTCCCACAGTAAGGATTCGTGGGAGCGGCATCCTGCCGCGATGCCGCCGTCTGCGGATCTCTTGGTAAGTGGCCGGTTCCCCAAAGCGTCGCCGTCCCTGGTCCGGCGTTTTTTTGCGAAGCATAAAGCGGACCGAACGGAGCCGGCGTGCAAACAATTACCGGGCCGGCGCGGCTTGCAGGGGGTGTCACGGAAGGATGCCGCTCCCCTGATCTCTCGCGGCTGGAAGCCGCTCCTACTCCACGACGCGGACCGAGACGACCTGTGCCGGGCACGCGCCGCCTGTGAACGGTCCCAACCCGGTATTGACGCTCGCGACCTGGCCGGGTGCTATCTGGCTGCGGATCTCCCGAATCAGCTGACGCGGACGACCCGCGCTGTCACTGTACTGCACCGCGATCTGCACGTCGGTCACGGTCAGCGACGTCTCGTTTCTTACGGAAACGATCAGGTTGCCCTCCCCATCCGCATCGCAGCGACGCGGTATGTAGTCCCCCGGATTCGTCGGCAGCTCGAGCCGCATCAGCCGCGCCGTTGCCGCCTTGCCGTATTCACCCCCTGAGTTGGCAACCGCCTTGTAGTGACTGACCGCCGCGGTGCGCTGCCCGCGCTGTTCCTTGATCGTCCCGAGCGCATAGTGCGCCGGCGCCGTCGGCAGGAGCTCGATGCTGCGCTCGAGATCGGCGATTGCGGCATCCGTCTGCCGCAGCTCTTTCCGCGCAAGGCCGCGCTGCAGGTGGTAATAGAAGAAGTCTTCGCGGCGGTCGATCGCCCGACTGTAATTCGTTACCGCCATGTCGAACTTGTCGGTCACCAGCCGAACGTCACCGCGCAGCGCGTGAAAATGCGCTTCGCCGTCGAACTGGCGCAGCGCTTCGTTCGCGAGCGTCAAAGCCTTGTTCATGTCCTTGTTCGCGAGCGCCTTGCGACCTTCGTCGTAGCTGTCATAGGCCGGCTTCAAATCATTTGTTTTGCGCAGCGCGGCCTGATAGCTGTCGACGCCGAGCGTTCCGCCGGGCGGCAGCGTGCCGGCGGTGCGGCGATTCGCCTCGACCCGCTCGCGCGAGGGCGGGTGACTCGAGAAAAGACCGGCGAGCCAGCTTTGATTCCGACCTTCGCTCAGGCGGACGAATGTCTCCTGCAGCGTTACTGCCCCCTGCGGGTCATACCCCGCCTTCGACATGTAACGCATGCCGTACAGATCCGACTCGAGCTCCGCGCTGCGGCTGTAGCGCAATGACAGAAGTTGCGCCGCGATGTTCGCGCCGCCAACGGCGAGATTGCCATAGTCGCTATCGCTCGTCGCAATGGCGGTACCGAGCACGAGACCCTGTAGCAGCAGGCCCCGCGACATCTGCTGCGCGGAGTGTCGGGCCGCCGCGTGGACGACCTCGTGCCCGAGCACCGCGGCGAGCTCCGCCTCGGAATTCAGCTCCGTCAACAGGCCGCGGTTGATTGCAATCTTGCCGCCCGGCAGCGCCCAGGCGTTAGGAACCGAGTTGTTCAGTACCGTGAATTCGTATGGCAGATTTACGCCGCTTGCCACGGCGACGCGGTTGCCGACATTGTGTACGTAGTCGTTGAGCGCCGGGTCGACGTCATGCGTGCCGCCCTGCGACTGCCGCATCGGCAGGTAGTTCTGCTCACCCATCGCGACTTCCTGCGCGCTGCTCACGAGTATCAGCTCGCTTTCGCCGGTGACGGGATTGACCGAGCACCCGGCCACAACGAACAGCAGGCAAAGCGACAGCGTTATTCTTGTGCGCATGCGAAATTCCCCTGATTTGCGCGGCATCGGGCGACGAAAGGTCTGGTATTATACCGCCCTCGCTTCCAGCCAGCGTACCGGTATACAAACCACAAGAATCGTGTCCGGTTGCAGCACACGTTGACAATCAAAAAACGCGATCCGCGCGGGCACTGCGAGCGTCTTAACAGCAAGGGAGAATTCATATGGGACTGTTTGATTTCGTCAAAGATGTCGGTCGCCAGATCTTCGACACCGATGCCGAGGCTGCCGACAACATCAAGCAACACCTCGAGATCAAGACCACGGGTATCAAAAACCTCGAAGTCGATTTTGACGATGGCGTGGTGACGCTATGCGGCGATTGCGACAGCCAGGCGACGAAGGACATGGCCGTGCTGATCGCCGGCAACGTCAAGGGCGTCGAAAAAGTCATCTCGGATGACCTCAAGGCGCCGCCTCCACCACCGAAGGAAGAAGCCAAGCCGGAAGAGGCCGAAGCGGAGTTTTACACAATCGTCTCCGGCGACACGCTGGGCGGGATTGCCAAGCGGTACTATGGCAAAGCGTCGATGTACATGAAGATTTTCGAGGCGAACCGCGAAATCATCTCCGATCCGGACAAGATTTATCCGGGGCAGACGATTCGCATACCCAAGGCCTGAGTTTTGTAAGTCAAAGCGGCCCCGCCGCAAGCGGGGCCGTTTTTTTATGTAGCGCACGGGTCGAACATGCCGGATCCGACGCTCCCGACATTCATGACGACCAGCGTAGGCCATGGTTGAAGAACTGAATCTGTGGCGTCTCGCCGCCGGCCTCGGCCTGTTCCTGTTCGGCATGCATCAACTCGAGCAGGCGCTGACCCAGCTCGCGGGTCGCTCCTTCAAGAAGTTTCTGAAGCAGTACACGGCGAGACCCTCGCGCGGCGTGATCGCCGGCGCCGTATCGACTGCGGCCCTGCAGAGCAGCTCCGTTGTGAGCCTGATCGTCCTCGCGTTCGTCGGCACCGGTATCATCTCGCTCGGCAGCGCGATCGGTATCGGCTTCGGCTCGAATCTGGGCACGACGATGACGGGCTGGATCGTCGCGACGATAGGCTTCAAGCTCGACATCGAGGCGCTGGCGCTGCCGCTGATCACGCTCGGCGGCTTTGGCGTGGTCTGGTCGGCCGCGGGAACCCGACGCGCCGGATTCAGCCATCTCGTTGCGGGGCTCGGTCTCATGCTGATGGGACTGGAATTTATGAAGTCCGGCGCGCTGCTCGCAACGGAGCTCTTCGATCCCGAGGCCATTGCGGGCTATCCGGCGATCGTGTTCCTGCTCGCAGGCTTTCTCGTGACGGCCGTCATCCAGTCCAGCTCCGCGACGATCATGATCACGCTCAGCGCGCTGTATGCGGGTGCGGTGACGCTGCCGTCCGCAGCCGCAATTGCGATCGGCGCTGACCTCGGCACCACGATAACCGCGATCCTCGGCGCACTTGCGGGATCCGTCGCGAAGAAACGCGT
This sequence comes from Woeseiaceae bacterium, assembly GCA_041617855.1. Classification (GTDB taxonomy): domain Bacteria; phylum Pseudomonadota; class Gammaproteobacteria; order Steroidobacterales; family Woeseiaceae; genus UBA1847. The sequence goes on from JBFJOC010000039.1 coordinate 9,303, forward strand.
CGCCGCGGCGCTCGTGCTATTCAACGTCGTAACCGACACGATCGCGTTTATTTTCCTCATACCGCTGCTCTGGGTTGTCACCGACCTGCTGACGATCAGCGACCCACTGTTTTCGCTCGTTGCGTTTCATTCGCTCTTCAATCTGATGGGCGTGGTCCTGTTTCTCCCGGCAATTGGCATTCTGAGCCGGCGACTCGAACACATGTTCGTCGAAGACGAGGCGCCGCTGCTGCGTCACATCACCCCGAGCGATAGCGCCGTGCCCGAGGCGGCAATCCAGAACATCACCCGCGAGACCTGGCGCCTGATCGATCAGGCGGCAGCGTTGAATCAGTCGGTTTTCGATCTGCCTCCCGACTACACTTTTTACGACAGCGCGGAAGACCGGGCAGACGTCGACATTTTTGCCGAAGGCGCGGACTACGAGCATTGCTATGCCGAAATCAAGGAGCTCGAAGGCGCAATTCTCGCGCATGCGCTGGAGCTGCAGGGGGCCGAACTCGATCCTGACGAATCCCGCAAACTGAGCCAGCTAGTGCCGTCGATTCGCAACGCCGTCCACGCCGCGAAAAGCATGAAAGACGTCTACGCGGATCTCCGGCAGTTCCATGACGCCGTCGACGACCGGTTTCATGCTTACTTCGACCAATTCCGGGAGGGCGTTCGCGATGTCTATGAGGCGCTTCCGGGCCTCAAATCGTCCGGCCTGCCCACCCTGCGCTTCGAGGCCCTCGTCGAACTGAAGAATCGCGGCGAGCAGGTGCACCGGCGTATGCATCGACGCATTTATGATGAGGTGGCACGCGGTGAGCTCAGTCGCGTGCAGATCTCCACGCTGCTCAATGTAAATCGCGAGCTTTACGTATCCAACCAGAGCCTGATGTCCGCGCTTGCGGATGCGCTGCTCGACTTGAAGTCCGCGCGGGATTTCCACAGCATTCCCGCACATGGGTAGGTGGAAGTGCGGATTAAGCACCGCCGCCAAACCGCCCTATAATGTGGTCGTTATCGATCCGGAAAATGCGCGATGCCCTACACACTGGAAAGCGTTCTCGACGATCTGCGCGAAGATCACCGCAACATGGCGACGCTGCTCGATTTGCTCGAGCGAGAGACGTCGCGGCTGCGCGACGGTGACGAGCCGGACTTCGAACTGCTGCTGGACGTGATGCGCTACATGACCGTGTACTCCGACGCCATTCATCACCCGAAGGAGGACCTGATCTACGCGCGCATGCGTGCCTCGAGCGATGCGCTCAGCGCTGAACTTGCGTCCATCGAGGAGGACCATAGCGAAATCGCCGAGCTGGGACAGACGCTGCGTGCGGACATAGCCGCAGTCGTCTCGGGCACCGCCGTGAAGCGTGCCCAGGTCCTCGACGACGCGCAGTCCTATGCGGACCGGCTGCGTCGTCATATGGCGTGGGAAGATCGCGAGCTTTTTCCGATAGCGGACGACCTTATCCACCGGCCCGACATCGAGCTCGAGGGCAAAATCTTCGACCGTGGCGATCCGGCCTTCGGACCCACGCGCGATGCGTCATTCGACAATCTCCTGAAGGCGATAAAGCCGGCCGAAAAGCAGCCTTGACGACTGCCGATTTCTTCAACGCCCTGGCCGGCGGCGCACTGATCGGACTGGCGGCGGCACTGCTGCTGGTGCTGAACGGGCGCATCGCCGGCGTCAGCGGAATCATCAACGGCGCGGTCGAAGAGACGGGCGGCGAGCGGCTTTGGCGTGCGCTGTTCGTGGTTGGCCTCGTGATCGGCGCGCTGATATACAGCCGCATCGTGCCGGACGACTTCGTGGTCCGGACCGAGCTCGGCTGGCCCGTGCTTGCGGCGGCCGGATTGCTTGTCGGGGTCGGCACACGCATGGGCAGCGGCTGCACGTCCGGACACGGCGTCTGCGGTATCAGCCGGCTATCGCCGCGCTCGATCGTCGCAACCGTCACGTTCATGGCGTTTGGCTTTCTGTCGACCTATGTCGTTCGCCACGTGATCGGACTGCCGGCATGACGCGGGCACCGGTGGCAACGATCGTGGCCGGACTCGCCGGCGTCATGTTCGGCTACGGCCTCGCGCTGTCGGAAATGGTCAATCCGCGCCGCGTGCTCGCGTTTCTGGACATCGCCGGCAAGTGGGATCCGACCCTGCTGTTCGTCATGATCGGCGCGATTCCGGTCGCGGCCGTCGGTTACGCGTGGACACGCCGGCAGACCGGACCGCTATTCGGCGAGCGCTTTCAGTTGCCCGAGCGGCGCGACATAGATCCCAGATTGCTCGGCGGCGCGGCGCTGTTCGGTATCGGGTGGGGACTCGCCGGCTACTGCCCGGGTCCCGTCGTCGCTATGCTGTCGCTGCAGTGGCAGGAACCGCTGGTGTTCATCGTAGCAATGCTTGCCGGGTCGTTCCTGTACCGGCGCATCGCCGGCTAGGCGCTCCTCCGAGCGCCCGCCATTCTCGCAGCCGCCGCCGTTCAGACCGGCCGGTCGGCGAGCTTCGTCGTCTTGGTCTGTTGCTCCCGAGGCATCCGGGCCCGGTTCGTGACCATGCGCTGGTACAGCGTTTCGATGCAGCGGCTGCCGGTTCTCTCGAACGTGAACGGCAAGATCGCGTGGATCGCGCAGCACAGCGCGGCCCGCAGCATTGCAAAGCTGAAGCCCATCGCCGCGACGAAGTGCTGGCCATAGGTCTCGCCGACGGAGGCGGGGTGCTCGGTGAACTTTCGCATCAAGGACATGGGTCTCCCTCCCTTGCCCATGATTATCGTTCGCTTTCAGGTGACAATTGTTGCTTTTTTTTGCATTCTATGCAAAAAAAGTAAACGAACGTTCCTTTTTGTATCCGAAAGTGTGACGTATGGACGAAAAAGACCTCAGAATCCTGCGGGTCCTTCAGGGTGATGCCGCGCTCTCGATGGGCGAGCTTGCCGAGCGCGTCGCCCTGTCGAAGACCGCCGTCTGGCGTCGCGTTCGGGACCTCGAGCTCCGCGGCGTGATCCGCCGGCGGGTCACGCTTCTGGACCCGGAGGCGCTCGGCTTCGGGCTGACGATCTTCGCGCTGGTGCGCACGAATCAGCACAGCGACCAGTGGTTCGCGCGCTTCGAAACCGCGGTGTCGTCGATCCCCGAAATACTCGAGTTCCACCGCACCAGCGGTGACATTGACTACATGCTCAGGGTCGTGGCACGGGACATGCGCCATTACGACGAGGTTTACAAGCGCCTGATCCGCACCGTAGACCTCGCCGACGTCAGTTCGACGTTTGTCATGGAGACGTTCAAAGCGGATACGCGGTTGCCTATCTGATGCCGCCGCTGTAAGTGGAAGACGCAATGGCATACCATGAAACGGTCGCTAAACTCTCCGTAAAGTTTCGATCACAGCGAGGAATGAGCGCATGTTCAGCATCGATGCGATCATGAGCACGGATCTGATTACGGTGCCCCCGTCAGCAACGCTCGCGGACGCCCGCCGGCTCATGCATGCGAACCGGATTCACCACCTGCCCGTCGTAGACGAGGATGACAAACTCGTCGGTCTCGTCACGCTGACGAACGTGCTCGCCGCGACCGATTCCATCCTGCGAGATCCGGACAACCGAATGCACGCCGAGGACGTGAAGATCAGCGACGTCATGGTCACAGACCTAGCAACGGTGGACGAGCACGTCAGCCTGCGGCAGGCTGCGCTGTTCATCGAGAAGCATCGCATAGGCTGCCTCCCGGTCGTCACGAACGGCAGGCTGCGCGGCATCATCACCGATACGGACTTCGTTGCGGTCGCGATCAACCTGCTCGAGCAGCTCGAGGACTCCGAGCCCGAGGATGCCGAGCTGGGCTAGCCTGCCTGCGCATCGGCCGCCGGGGCGCGTCGCGCCAGCCAGTGTTGCGCATCCTTCTCCGAGCCGATCAATATCGCAAGCCAGCGAGTATTCTCGTCGCGCTCGAGCGCGAGCTTGAGCGTCATCGTCAGCGGCACCGACAGCAGCATGCCGACCGGGCCCAGCACCCAGCCCCAGAAAATCAATCCGGTGAATACGATAAGCGGGGAAATGCCGACGCCGTAGCCCATCAGCCGCGGCTCCAGGAAATTTCCGAAAACGATGTTGATACCAATGAAGCCGAGCGCTGTCGCACCGGCTGCGCCGGGGCCGAGCTGCACGAGCGCAAGGAGTACCGGCGGAACCGCGGCGATAATCGATCCGATCGTCGGAATGTAATTCAGTAAAAACGCGAGCATCGCCCACAGCAGCGGGAAGTCGACGCCAAGCGCCCAGGTGAGCATCCCGGCGCAGAGTCCGGTCGCCATGCTGACGACGGTCTTGATCCCCAGGTAACGGCCCAGATTCACGAGGAACTTGCGCGGCCCTTCCAGAGACGCGGCCCGGCGCCCGAATGCCGCCTCGAGCTTGGTCTGCGCCGTAGATGCTTCGAGCAGGATGAACACGACCGTGAAAAAGATGAGAAAGACATTGGTGAGGAGATCCTTCAGTCCGTTTAACAACGTTGCTGCAAGGCCCATCGCCCAGCCTGGGTCGATCATGTCGCCGAGATCCTGTATCGACTCGTCGCCGTTTACATACTCGACGAGGAAGCGCACGACGCGGTCGACAATGCTGTCGAGGCGTGCCTGGTAGCTCGGCAGTGCCGCCGTAAAATCGGCAATGGAATTGCCGACGATTGCACCGACCATCGCCAGGATCAGCATAATGACCGTGACGATGATCAGGGCTGCGAGGATCGCCGGGACTCGATTCCTCTGCATCCAGAGCATCGGTCGCACCGTAATCAGTGCAAGAAACGCGGCGAACAGGAACGGCACGAGAAGCACCTTGGCAAGCTGCATGCCGTAGACAACGATGACAACCGCGGCGAGGCTGAACAAAGCGCCGCGTCTCTGGGGCAATGCGTCGTCCAAAAGTGGCAGTCCGGTAGCGCGCGTCCGAGAAATGATCGCACATGCGACCCCTGTCCGCATGCCGGTTTGCTATCCTCCGGCGATCAAGATGTCGGCGAGGAGGAATCGAAAATGGTCGCGGTAAACTCCCAGATGCTGCCACTGGGCACCAGGGCGCCCGATTTTTCGCTGCCCGATCCCGACGGCAGCCTGCACGCTCTCGCGGACGCCGCCAATGCCTACCTGGTGATGTTCATCTGCAACCACTGCCCGTTCGTGAAGCACGTGCGCGCGGAGCTCGCGCGCATCGGCAGGGACTATGCCCCGAAAGACGTCGCGTTGTATGCGATCAACAGCAACGACGTCGAAACCCACCCCGACGACAGCCCGGAGAGAATGCGTGACGAGATTCGCGAGCAGGGGTACACGTTTCCCTACCTCTACGACGCCGATCAGTCCGTGGCCAAGGCCTACCGGGCCGCGTGCACGCCGGATTTCTTTCTCTTCGACGCAAATCGAAGCCTTGTCTACCGTGGCCAGCTGGACGATAGCCGGCCCTCGAACGGTATTCCGGTCACCGGGCGTGATCTGCGCGCCGCGCTAGACGCGGTGCTTACGGGACGGAACGTGGACGAGGAGCAGGTACCGAGCATAGGCTGCAACATCAAGTGGCGGCCGGGCAACGAACCCGACTACTTCCCGTAGAGGATTTGGGGGCGCTGGCGGCACGCCTGCCCGGCAGGGCGGTTAAAACAGCCAGCCCTCGTCGGGCCGCCGCCGCTTGGGTACGTAGAGCTCGGCCTCGTCTGGCGTCAATTGCTCGATCCTGATGCGCCAGCGTGCCAGCGTCGAACTGATTCGCAGCTGATAGGTGCCGCCCTCCTTGAACAATTTTACGCCGTTGCCCTTGCGCTTCGTGTGCAATATGCGCCCTATGTGGCGCCCGGTACCGGCTTCAACCAGCGTGACGTCGAGGGCGACGAGCTGATCGTAATCGCCGTCGACGCGCCAGTCGAGAATCCAGGGCGCCTCGACCTCGAATTCCGTCGTCGTTCGACTGCCGCTGCCGGTGAACTCGCGGATGAGTTCGGCAGCCGCCGCCGGCTCAGCCACGGGCGCCAGCAAAACGCAGAGGATCGCAAGCAGGATTCGGTAATTCATGACTACTGTTCAGTTGCGTAATCGTCGGGCTCGCATCGTTGACTGAGACCGGCGCTGAGACCATTGGTTTCAGCAAGGCGCCGCGGCATTATACGCATCTCCATTTCGACCGAGCCGCGTTTAGCCGGGCATCGCCCGGCTGTTTCTAATATCAGGAAGCATCGATGTCCAGACCCCGAATTCTCGCGTTCGCCGGCAGTATTCGCAAAGCCTCGTTCAACCAGCGCCTGATCGAACGCGCGGTCGGTGTCGTTCGCGCTGCCGGCGGCGATCCTACACTGATCAGTCTCGCAGACTACCCGATGCCCATCTTCAACCAGGAAGACGAGGCCGAACTCGGCCTTCCCGATAACGCGAAGCGGCTCAAAAGGTTGTTTCGCGAGCACGATGGTCTCTTGATCTCCGCACCGGAATACAACAGCTCGATCACGCCGCTGCTCAAAAACACGCTCGATTGGGTGTCACGCAAGGAGGAGGACCAGCCGGCAATGACGGCATATCGAAACAAGACCGCGGCGCTGTTGAGCGCGTCCCCGGGTCGGCTCGGCGGGCTGCGGGGCCTCGTCCACGTGCGCGGCATACTCGTGAACCTCGGCGTGCTGGTCCTGCCGGGCCAGCTAAGCGTCCCCAAAGCCGGAGAGGCTTTCGACGAGAGCGGGGAACTGGTGAGCGAGTTCTACAGGGAAACGCTGAACGGGCTGATGGAGACTTTCGTCGCGACTTTGCGCAGGCTGCGTGCGGACTGAATGAGCACGTTGCCGCGGCTGTCGGCCACCCTGTCTGCCGCGGCGTCGCTCGCGGCCTGCGGAGACGGCATCTCTTCGGACCCGCAGCCGATCGCAGGCGATCCGGGCACACGCTTCATCGCCGAAGTGCAGGGGGACGGGGAACGCAGCCCGTTCGAGGGACGAATCGTCACGGTGACGGGCATCGTGACGGGCGACTTCCAGGACCGGAGTGCGGGCGAGGCCGGCGACCTCGACGGTTTCTTCGTGCAGGCGGAAACCCCCGACGGAAACGCGGACACATCGGACGGCCTGTTCGTCTTCGACGGCCCGAATCCCGGCACTGACGTTTCCGCAGGGGACCGGGTCCGGGTACGCGGCGAAGTCGTAGAGCATTTCGGCGAAACCCAGATCGCGGCAGCCACAGTGGACATCGTCGGCAGGGGCACGGTGACGCCGGTGGCGGTTACGCTGCCGGCGGCGTCGATCAGCCACAATTCCGATGACGACGCGATCGCCGATCTCGAGCCGTTCGAGGGCATGCTCGTGCGCTTTCCGCAAACGCTCACGATCAGCGGCCTGCGCGAGCTGGAGGTATTCGGTGCCATCGCGCTGGCCGAGGGCGGGCGCCCGTATCAGTTCACGAATCGCAGCGCGCCCGACGCGGCCGGCTATCGCCTGCACCGGCAAGACCTAGCTGCGCGCAGCATCGTGCTCGATGACGGGCTCAAGGCGCGCGACGTCTCGCCCATTCGCTATCTGCGGACAACCGATGTCCTGCGCGTCGGCGATACGGTAACGGGACTTACCGGCAACCTCCGCTACTCGCGCGGTAGCGGCGACGCCGGCGCCGAGGCCTACCGGCTGATGCCGACAGAGGCCCCGCGCTTCGCGTCGACCAATCCCCGTCCCGAGGCACCGCCCAGGGCCGGTTCGCTGCGCATAGCGAGCATAAACTTGTCGAACTTCTTCTCGACGATCGATGACGGCAGAGACATCTGCGGCCCCGCCGGAGATGTACGCTGCCGTGGCGCGGACAGTGCCGCCGAGTTGGAACGCCAGATCGGGAAGACCATGACCGCGCTTGGAATGATCGACGCGGACATTTTTGCGCTGGTGGAAATGGAAAATAATGCGGATGGATCGCTGCGCGCGCTTGTCGACGCCCTGAATGCCGGCCGCGCGTCGACCGATTATGCATACGTCGAAACGGGCACGATTGGCCGGGATACGATCAAAACCGGCCTCGTTTACAAGGTCGCTGCCGTCACACCGCGGGGATCGTTCGGACTGCTCGACTCCACCGTGGACCGCCGCTTCAACGATGCCCGAAATCGCCCGGTCGTGGCGCAGACGTTTCGGCATATCGATAGCGGCGCCAGCGTTACGGCCGTGGTAGTGCACCTGAAGTCCAAGGGTTCCGACTGCGAGGCCGATGGCGATCCGAATCGGAGCGACGGTCAGGGCAACTGCAACGGCGTACGCGCCGCGGCGGCGGCCGCGCTGGCTGACTGGCTGGGCACGGACCCGACGGGCAGCGGAGACGACGATTTCCTGATCGTTGGCGACTTCAACGCGTACGCGCGCGAAGACCCGATGATGACGCTCGAAGAGGCCGGTTACGTCAACCTCGTGCGGCAGGCTTCCGGTCACACGCTGTATTCGTTCGTGTTCGACGACCAGTCTGGCGCCCTCGATCATGCGCTGGCATCACCCACCCTGGCCCCACAGGTGGACGGCGCCGTCGACTGGCACATCAACGCAGACGAGGCGCGGGCGCTCGATTACAACCTGGACGGTGGCCGCGATCCGGGCCTGTTTGACGCACGCCTGCCCTACCGCGCATCTGATCACGATCCGGTGATCGTCGATCTCACGCCAACGCCTTGATACTCTCCTCGCGACACCCCAGCGGGCGCTCCGGAGCGACCGAGTCCGGCGAGCACTTAGACCTGGTTCGCCTATTCCGATTTGCGAAACAGGAGCGTCATCCGATTCGATTCGCCGATGGCCTCATACTTCGCTTTGACTTCCGGATTGTTCTGGCTCGTGAACAGCGCTGGCGGCAGACGCCAGACGATATCTTCGGCCGTCGGTTGATCCTTCGGGTTGGCATTGACATCCGATTCGGCGACGAATTCAAAGCCCGCCGCCGTTATCGTGTCGATGACGAAGCCCTTTTTCAGGTAGCCGGCGCTGCCGTTCGCCCACTCGTCCGGCATGTCGTCATGCGCATGGTGCTGTACGACGCCGAAGATGCCGCCGGGTTTCAGCACCGCATAAACGTCGCGGAGCGCAACGTCTAGAAAGCCGCCCTCGTCATTGAATCGGGCAAGATTATGCAGCACGCGAATGAACAGTACCGCATCCGCCGTGCCCGCGAGGTCCTCATCCATCGATCCGAAATAGAATGCGGATACCTGTGGGCTGTCGGAACCGCCCCACTCTTTTGCCTGTGCGACGAATGCGGTTTTCCACTGGCTCATGTTGTCCAGGAATTCTTCGGTCGCAAACGAAAATAACGGCCACATCTCCATCGAGTAGTTGGCGCCGACGAGATGGCCGTCCGGGCCGAGGTATGGCAGCAGGATCTTTGTGTACCAGCCGGTACCCGGCAGCCCCTCGACGATTGTCATGCCGGGCTCGATCTCGAAGAATTCCAGCGTCTCTTTGGGATGCCGATACCCATATCGGGCCTGCACGTCCGGTGACTGCGCTTCGAGAATACGAACGAGGCGGTTGCCGGCATCCGTATCCGAAGGTGCGGCCGCGTTGGCCGCTGCCATGCTCGGCGTCGCGGGAGTCTGCGTCTCTTCGGCAGTCTGCTGCTGACATGCGCCGAGACATACGGCGACCAGGAGAATGGTGAATAGCTTCATTATCGGTGTATCCCGCACGAAGGGCACTGACGATGGGGCGCTTTTGCCGCGATTTGCGGCCGAGTCTAGTCCAGGTTGCCGAGCAGTTCGAGCGTCTCTGCGCGTACGGATTCGATACCGGCCAGTATCGCGTCGGCGCTTGACTGCACTTCGCCCAGATTACTCCAGTGTTCGTCCCAGATGCTCACGAGGTTCCGCGATTCGTCCGGCAGCGGCGTCTCGAGCACCTGGGACAGGTCGCGAATCGTCAGGACCAGTGCCCAGCCGGTGCGCGGATTGCCCTTGTCGGCAGCGTCCATGTCGTAGTGACGATGGAACACGAGCTGCTGCAGCTCGCCGAGCTTCAGGAGCACCTGAAACGATGCCTGGCGCTGATTGCGATTGTATTCGGTCCGCTCGTTACGCCAGGTGTTGTAGCTCAGACTGCTGACCGCGATGAAGACGCTTATCAACGCAACCGAATTTCTGCGCAGCTGCTCGCGAAAGCTCGTTTTTGTCGCCATAGCTATCGGACCACGCCATTGCGGAAATTATTTCGTCAGCCGGCAACGTCCATAACTGCGATTGCCGCTTGCATTGAAGCAATAATAGCAGCAGCCGCGCCGCGTCAGGCGGCACCCGCACTCAGGTCCGCAGCTTATAGCCGGTTTGGAAGATGCGCTGCACGGTGACGAGGCACACTGCGAGAAACGTCAGCGTCATGCCGAGGCTGAGCGCGACGCTGACGTCGGCATTCTCGTAAAAGCTCCAACGAAATCCACTGACGAGATAAACGACCGGATTGAACAGGCTAATCGTCTGCCAGGTCGGCGGCAGCATGCTGATCGAGTAGAACGTACCGCCGAGAAAGGTCAGCGGCATGATCACGAGTATGGGCACGATCGTGAGCTTTTCCCAGCCGTCGGCCCAGATGCCGAGAATGAACCCAAACAGGCTGAATGCGACCGACGTTAGCACCAGAAACATGAGCATCACGAACGGATGTGCAATTTCGATGTCGACGAAGAAACTGGCGGTCGCGAGGATGATGCCGCCGATAATCACGGACTTGGTCGCCGCGGCACCGACGTAGCCGAGCAAAATCTCGACGAACGAGACGGGCGCCGACAGCACCTCGAAAATCGTGCCGGTGAACTTTGGAAAATAAATCGCAAACGACGAGTTCGATATGCTCTCGGTCAGGATCGACAGCATGATCAGCCCCGGCACGATGAACGATCCGTAGCTGACGCCGTCGATTTCGGTTATCCGTGACCCGATCGCCGCGCCGAAGACGATGAAATACAGCGACGTCGACAGGACCGGCGCGACGATGCTCTGCACGACCGTGCGCAGCATTCGCGCCATCTCCACGCGGTAAATCGCCTTGATCGCGTAATAATTCATCGCTGCTGCCTTACGAGATCGACGAAGATCTCTTCTAGCGAGCTCTGCGTCGTGTGCAGATCGTTGAAATTGATGCCGGCTTTCGATAGTTCGCCGAGCAGCTGCGTGATGCCGGTGCGCTCCCGCTGCGTATCGTAGGTGTAGATCAGCTCACAGCCGTCGCCGCTGAGCTCGAGCTCGTGGTGCCCGAGCCCCGCCGGCAAGGCCTCGATCCTTTCGGTGAGATGCAGGACGAGCTGCTTCTTGCCGAGTTCACGCATCAGCCGCGTCTTGTCCTGCACGATGATGATTTCGCCGTGATTGATGACGCCGATGCGGTCAGCGAGCTGCTCCGCCTCCTCGATGTAGTGCGTCGTCAAAATCACCGTGACACCGGACTGGCGCAGGGACCGTACGACATTCCAAAGGTCCTGGCGGAGCTCGACGTCCACGCCCGCTGTCGGCTCGTCGAGGAACAGGATATCGGGTTCGTGCGCCAGCGCCTTCGCGATCAGAACGCGCCGCTTCATGCCCCCCGAGAGCATCATGATCTTGGCGTCGCGCTTGTCCCACAGCGATACCGCCTTGAGCACCTTTTCGATATGCGCCGGATGGTCGGGCTTGCCGAACAGGCCGCGGCTAAAGCGCGCCGAATTGCGCGGCGATTCGAAAGTTTCGGTCGGTAGCTCCTGCGGCACGAGGCCAATGCGCGAGCGAGTCTCGCGATAATCACGAATGATGTCGTAGCCGTCGACCAGCACCGATCCGCTCGTCGGCGTGACGATGCCGCAGATGATATTGATCAGCGTGGTCTTGCCTGCGCCGTTCGGGCCGAGCAGGCCGAAAATCTCGCCTCGATCGATTTCGAGATTGACGGACTTCAGCGCCTGAAAACCGCCTGCGTAAACTTTCGTGAGGTCGTTAACTCGGATGATCGGCTGCATGCGGCCGCATGATACAGCGAAACGGACGATACCCCCGTTCGTTTTTTCCCGCCGTTCCGCGCATCGTCAGGTCGGATCGAAGACGACCTCGCCCACGATTTCCATAAGCAATGCTGCATGCTGATCCCGGACCCTGAGCAGCTGTACCGCCGGCCCGTAATAGAGCTCGTCGTCGTCCGCATGCTTTCGGATCAGCCGCTCGTAGGCGCGCCGCGTCCTCTTTGCATCACGAAAGCCCGGGAATTCGGGATCGACACCGCGTAACGTAAACGAATCCGGACCGGTTTTTTCGAACCGGTAAACCCTCCACCATTCGTTCGCAAAGCCTTCATCTGCATCAAAGACGCCCTTGTATTCCCAGGTCAGGAACCAGAGCTTGCCGAGTTTCGTGCGCCAGACTTTGTCGAGCGACACCGATGTCGCGACGAGCCCATCTTGACCCGTACCGGCCTCGCGGATCAGCGCGATGATTTCATCGTAGCTTTGCGGCGACACATCGTCGTAGTCGCGTCCGTTGTCCGGGCCGGGCTCGACATTTGCCGTTACGGCGAGCCACGTTCGTTTGTCGTAGGGCTGCAGCAGAACGACTGCAGGGGCGTCCCCCATGCCGATCCAGAGGCCGCCGAGCTCCGGATCTACGCGGCTCCGTTCCGGATTCCCGATCGGGACCGGCAGGCATGCTGCGGACAACAGGCAGGCGCAAAGCAGAGCCGCTGTCGCCAGGCGTTGGATTTGATTCGCGACCATGATTTCCTTCCGGCGGTTCGACCACCGCTTAAGCCGGCACAATCCCAGATTAGCTGACGGTACGGCCGATGCATGATGATTCGCTGAGGAACCGCTGATGGCGCAAACTGCAGCCGAGATGGCAGCGTAATAACGCCCGTTGAGTACCGGTCGATGTAAGCGTCAGGCGCGCAAATCAGGCGATTCGTGAGGGGCATGTTGCGGACAACGGCAGTTTTTCTTGGAATCCTGCTATCGATTGGCGCTTTGCTCGCCGTCATCAACCGGCCGGTGCTGGTCAGGATCTCCGCACCGCTGCCGGCCGACTTTCCCGATCATCGCTTCCGGCATGACGATTTCGAGCGGCTGCTCGCCGAGTATGTCGACGCCGATGGAAACATCGACTACGAACGCTGGAATGCCGATCCGGACGCGGTTGCCAGTCTGGACCGGTACCTGGCTGCCGTGAGCGCCTACAGTCCGGATAACGCGCCCGCGCGTTTTCCGGATCGTGGCGACGAGCTCGCCTACTGGATGTACGGATACAACGCTTACGTCGTTCGCACCGTTCTGAATAATTGGCCCATAGCAAGCGTCACGGACATTAAAGCGCCGATCGAAGCTGTAAAAGGCCTGGGGTTCTTCTTTCGGCTGAGGTTCGTGTTCGGCGGCCGGGCCTACAGTTTGCTCGCGGTAGAGAACAATAAGATACGAAAGCAATATCGCGATGCGCGCATCCACTTCGTGCTGAGCTGTGCGAGCGAGAGTTGTCCCACAATGCGTCCGCGGCTCCCCGACGGCGACGAGCTCGAGGTATTGCTCGCCTCGGCGGCCGAGGATTTCGTCAGCGAACGCGACAATGTCGAGATCGATCATGAAGCAAAGACGATCTATTTGTCGCGGATCTTCAAATGGTATCGGAAAGATTTCCTTAACGATCTGGCGCGTCGGGGGCGTCCGGCCGAGCGCGGGCTCGTTGACTACATCGCGAGCATTGCACCGGCCGGCCTGCGAGCGGAACTCGAAAGCACCCGCGGCTACACCGTACGATTTCGCGACTACGACTGGGCCATCAACGCCCGGCGCTGACGAGCTGGTGAGAGGGGACATTCCGCCGCTCGAAAGCACTGAGCCGGTAACGGTACCTCTGGCGTCTTGATCGACACAGCGGAATGTCCCCGGCGGGCGATTCATCGCGGCAAGATGCCGCTCCCACGAAGGGTCGGT
>JBFJOC010000040.1:0-21964 GCA_041617855.1 Woeseiaceae bacterium
CGAACAGCGCGGCGACGTCGAGTCGGAGGTCCGCATCGATCCTGACGACCGACTGGCGCGCCGCGACCGTGTACTGTGAGAACGCGGAGACCCCGAGGTGATGATGTAGTGTCTCGCCGCTGCCGTTTCTGAAATGCCGCGCGCCGGAGAGCAGCGTCCCGTTCACGTTGGCGCGCGCGCCCGCCGCGCACAGCACCGGGCGACCCGCGGCGCAGCGCTTGCAGCGTCCGCACGCGGGCATGAACGAGAACACGACGTGATCGCCCTCGGCAAGGTCCTCGACGTTCGTCCCCACAACGCGGACGATGCCGCTCGCCTCGTGCCCCAGGACCATCGGCATGATGCGCGGCCTCGAGCCGTCGATGACGGAGAGGTCGGAATGACAGAGCCCCGCGCTGGCGATTTCCACGAGCACCTCGTCCGGCCCGGGCTCTTCCAACTCGAGCACCTCGATCGTCAGCGGCCGCGACTCTGCGTACGGACTCGCCTGCCCTATTTCATACAGCACTGCCGCCCTGGTTTTCACTATCGCCCGCTCCCGGCACGCCGATGCGCGTTGGATGTTCGCACACCCTCGCCCGATCATACGCGGAACTGCTTTATCTGGGATACTGACTCAGGAATCGACCTGGATTGAGAACGATGCCCGACCCGGAACGCGCTACGCCGCAACATCGCTCCGGATTTGCCTCTTTCATGAGGCTGTCAACCCGTTGGAGCGACAACGATATCTATCGGCACGTCAACAACGCCGTCTACTACCATCTCGTCGACACTGTCGTGAATGGCTACCTCATCGAGCAGGACGTGCTGAACATCGAGGAGAGCAACGTTGTCGGCCTCGTCGTCGAGACACGCTGTACGTACTTCTCGCCGCTCGTCTTTCCACAGGCGATCGATGCCGGCCTGCGCGTTGCGCGCATTGGTCGCTCCAGCATCACATACGAGATCGGTCTGTTCGCGGAAGGAGCAGATTCAACCGCAGCGTTCGCGACGTTCGTGCACGTCTACGTCGACAGAGCGACGCACCGGCCGGCGGAAATTCCGGCCGAGTTGCGCGACGCTGTCGAAAAAATCCGGGTGAGCCAGCGACCCGGATAGCTGAGTCCCTGTTTTCCGAGGAACCCGTCTAGCGTATGAAACCGAGCTTTTCGAGCGTGAGCAATATACGATGCGCTGCGAGATCCGGCGACAGGTCCCCCGTATCGATTGCTACCTCAGGACTTTCTGGCACCTCGTACGGATCGTCAATGCCGGTAAAGCCTTTGATCAGCCCCGACCGCGCCTTCGCGTACAGGCCCTTACGATCACGCTTCTCACAGATCTCGAGGGGCGTCGAGACATAGGTTTCGATGAAGCCCCCGACCGGCGTGATCATGTCGCGCACGAGGCGACGCGTGGCCGTATACGGCGCGATGGGGGCGCAGATCGCGATACCGCCGTTCTTCGTAATCTCGCTCGCGACGAAACCGATGCGCTGGATGTTCAGGTCGCGGTGCTCCTTCGAAAAAGTGAGCTCACTGGAAAGGTGCTTGCGCACGATATCGCCGTCGAGCAGCGTCACGGGCCGTGAACCCTCTTCGAGCAGCTTGATCATCAGCGCGTTCGCAACGGTCGACTTGCCGGAACCGGACAGCCCGGTGAAGAAGACGGTAAAGCCCTGTTTATGCTTGGGCGGATGCGCCTTGCGCAGCTCCTCGACGATGCTCGGGTAGGAAAACCACTCGGGAATATCGAGGCCCTCGCGCAGACGCCGACGAAACTCGGTGCCGGAAAGCGAGAGCACCTTGTCAGTCGGTTCCGTCTCGTCGACGGGTAGGTACTCGGCCTTGTTCTCGACGTATACCATCATCTTGAACGGCACCATCGTGATGTCGAGTTCCTCCTCGTGCTGCCTGAAGAGTTCCTGCGCATCGTACGGACCATAGAACGGATTGCCGTTTCCATCGTTGCCCGGACCGGCATGGTCGCGGCCGACGATAAAATGCGTGCAGCCGTAGTTCTTGCGGATGATCGCATGCAGCAGCGCTTCGCGCGGACCGCCCATACGCATCGCGAGGTTCAAAAGGCTTAGCTGCGTGGTCTGTTCCGGGTACTGTTCAAGTATGTGCTCGTAGCAGCGCACGCGCGTGAAGTGATCGATGTCCCCGTATTTCGTCATGCCGATGACTGGATGAATGAGCAGGTTCGCGTCCGCCTCCTTCGCGGCGCGAAACGTTAACTCCTGGTGCGCGCGATGCAGCGGATTCCGGGTTTGGAACGCCACGACTTTTCGCCAGCCAAGCTTGCGGAAGCGGCCGCGCAGCTCCGATGGCGTATCCCGCAGCAGCTTGAAGTCGAAATATGTCGGCGGCTCCACGCCGCGCACGCGGCCACCGATGTAGACCGCATTCGAACGGTGTTCGAGATAGTCGACCGCAGGATGCGCATCGTCCGTCGTGCCATACACTCGTTCCGCTTCGCTCGACCGATCCGGCGTCCAGATGTCGGACACTTCGAGCGTTGCCAACAGCACGCCCTCCGGATCGCGCAACGCGAGTGTCTCGCCGCGCGCTATCTCCTCGGCGAATGCTGCGGTGACGTCGAGCGTGATCGGAATCGGCCACAGAAGGCCGCTCGCCAGCCGCATCGAGCCGCAGACGCTCTCGTAATCGTCCTTGCTCAGGAAGCCGTCAAGTGGCGAGAACGCTCCATTCATCAGCAGGTCGAGGTCGCAGATTTGGCGCTGCGTCAAGTCCCAGGACTTGTAGTCTTTTGCTCTTATCTTCTCGGCATCGGCCGCACTCTCTCCGAGATACAGATCTTTTAGCACGCCGCCGTGCGCTTCCTTGAAGGCTCCCATCGTCTTTTTTTCTCCGGTTGTAATTCTGAAAAATTATGAGTCAGCTGCGCGATGCGGGTCGCTTTCCGTCCGCTTGCGCCATACCATCAAGTAAGAGGTCGGTGCATTTACGGACCAGATCGAACATGTCGATGTCGCTGTCGCGAACGACGTATTCGCCGAGACCATTGCATATGCCGATGACCGATTGCGCGGCGAAGTGGCTGTCGATCGTGTCGCGGGCTTCCCCAGCCGCGATTGCCGACTCGATCATGGACTCGAGCAATTCACGGTACCGGCTGCCGAGATCATGGAGACGCACGCGGCGGCTTTCTGGCAGGTACAGGCGCTCGTTGTTGAACACTTTCAGCGCCTCGCTGCGCTCCCGGTAGGTCGTCAGGTGGTTCGTCACGACCTCGAAAAGCTTGTTGCGAAACGGCTGCTCGCTCTCCGCGATCGCCGCCATGTTTTCGGCGTATTGTCGCAGCCCGTACAGGCAGACCTGCTCCAGCGCCTCTTCCTTGGATTCGAAGTAGTAGTACAGGCTGCCCTGCTTGATACCGAGACGCTCGGCGATATGCCGCGTCGATGCGCCGTGAAAACCCTTTTCGGAAAAGACGCTCGCCGCCGCGCGTATCGCGGCCGCCTTCTGCTCACGATATTTCGGGCTGTCGATACGATTCGGCTTCACGGCAAAAGCGTCTTAACGGGCACAGCGAAATTCTATAGATCTATAGAATACTGTCAATAACTAATTTTTATTTATTGTAAAATAAACAGTTACAAACTACCTATTCTATAATTAAGTCGAAGTCCATATCGGATGGCCGGTTGATCGGATATGAGCAGCACGCACGGCGCTACTCGGAACGCTGACAGCGCGGGCACACGAAGACGTTGCGGCTGCCCATTGCGAAGCGTTCGATTGCGGTCGCGCAGCGTCGACAGGCCTGCCCGCCTCGCCCGAACACGTAGAAACGCCGCCGGGAACGACTGATACCGGCGTCTCGCAGGGCTTTATCGAGTGCCGGCAGCAGCGTCACGCCCCGCGTGCGATAGGAACGCCTGGGAACGCGCAGCGACTCACGCGCCAGCCTGACGATCTCCGAGTCGCTGAGATCGACGGGTCGTCGGCCCGGGTGCACGCGGGCAACGAACAACGTCTCCGAGCGCAGGTAGTTGCCGTTGCCGGCAAGAAAACCCTGGTCGAGATACAAACCACCGAGCGCCCGGTTGCGGAAGGCCCTGTGGCTGAGACGCGTCGCGACGTCCTCCGGGGTCAGTGACTGATCCAGGACGTCCGGCCCGATTCGATTGAGAAACCGATGCGCCGCAAGCTGTCGCTCGGTTAACACTTCGATGTCCGAAGCACTGTACAAGAGGGCGCTGTGTGTCGCGGTATGCAGCGCAACGCGGAGCTGTCTCTTGGTCGCGGGAAGGGTCGGCCGTCGCGTCGTATACCAGCGGCCGTACAGCTGATTGTGAGTGTAGAGCGTCAGGCCGTTGTCGAATCGCGTCAGCATCGCCTTGCCGCGAGTCTCGACCCGGTCGACCTCGACCCCGCATAGGCGCTTTTCGAAGCGGCGCAGCCCGGCCAAGCCGAACGATGCGGCGACGACCGGCCGGCCCTCCAGCACGCGGGCGACGCGGTCCGCCTCGCGTCGTATCTCGGGACCTTCGGGCATGCCGGTTACGACCCCGGCGGCGGCGCGCCGTTCATTCTTCCCGTGCGGGCCGCGGAATCCACGCAAACGCGATCGCGACGACTGCCAGACTCAGCACGATCACGGCGCCGGCGGGAAGGTCCACGCTGATCGTCAGCAGGAGGCCGAAGAGGCAGCCCGCCATACCAACCCCATACCCGCTCGCTATGCGCAGGCCACGGCGTTCGATGCCGCGCGTCGCCAGCGCCGGAATGATCAGACAAGCGAACACCATATAGACGCCGACGAGCTGCACGGACACCGTGACCGCAAATGCGAATATGGCATAGAAACCAAAGCCCTGTAGCCGGTCGCGAATCAGATACCATGCGAGGAGAATCAGCGCGCTGACGATGGCTGCGGGAACGAGCTCGTCGAATGTCACCCACAGCACCTGACCGACAAGCAGCTCCTTCAGGTGTTCCCCACCATGTGGATTGCCGGCGAGAAGCAGCACGCCGAGCGTCGCCGCGAGCACGAACGCCACGCCGATCAGAGCCTCCTGTATGTCGGGAAAACGGCGATCCGTAAGATGCAGAATGAACGCCGCGACGAGCGCCGCAGACACGGCCGCAACCTGCACCATGTAGCCCTCGGCCTCCCAACCCATCAGGTCCGCGGCGATGACGCCGAGCCCCGCAACCTGCGCTATGGCCAGATCGATGAAGATGATGCCCCGCCTCAGGACTTCCGTTCCGAGCGGCACGTGCGTGCTCAGGACGAGAATACTGGCGAAGAGCGCCGGGAGAATGATGCTGAGCTCCGACTCGTTCACGGTTTTACGTCCAAAAGCGCCGCGATCGTCGCGTCGAACAGATCGAAGAGCGTTATAACATCGTCGCTGCCACCGACCGTATACGGCAACGTCAAATCGGGAATGTCGAGACGCTTCGACAGCCACGCCGACGACTTTTCGTTTTCGTAGGGCGTTCGAATGACGGCGGCCGGCGGATTCGGCGAAAGCTGCTCGAGCAGGCGCGCGAGGTGCGCCCCGCTGGGCGGGATACCCGGCTTCGGTTCCAGATGGGCAACAATATCGAGCTCGAGCCACGCGGCGAGGTAGCTGAAGCTCCTGTGGTTTGCCGCAAGCCGCAGACCCTCGAGCGCCGCCGCCCGTGCTTCCCAGGCCTCGATCGCCTCGCGCCAGCGCGTCTCGAAATCCTCGGCACGCGCCGCGTAAAAGTCGGCGTTCGCCGCATCGAGCCGGGCCAGCCGTATCGCTAGCACGGCCGCAATCCGGCGTAAGTTTCGCGGATCCAGGTGAACGTGTGGGTTGCCCTGCGGGTGTATGTCGCCCTGAGACCGATCGACGAGCGTCGGCACTTCGAGCTTGCGTACGTGATCTGCAGCGAGCAGATAGCCAGGCGACCCGGGCTGGACGCGAGGGTTGCCGGCCCGCCGAAGCAGCAGCGGCAGCCAGCCGATTTCCAAATCCGCGCCGGTGCAGACGATCATGTCGGCGCTACGCACGGCGGCGATCAGGCTCGGTTTCGCCTGCAGCCGGTGCGGGTCCTGATACGCGGTCGTCGCAAGCGTAATTTCGGCCTTGTCGCCGGTTATTTCGTCGACCAGCGCCGCCCACTCCGGCTCGCAGGCAAAAACGTTGAGCGCATGTGCACAGACCGGGCCGAGTAGCGCAGCCAGCATGACGAGCAATCGCTTCATGGTATCGCGCTCCTAGAATTCATGGCTGCCGTGTGCGCCGACGCTCATTAGGTACTGCAGGTACCACTGCCTGTCCGATCCGGGGAAAACGCGGTCGTCCGTATACTGCAGTCGCAGCCGGCTGTATTCGCTCGGCGACCAGTCGAGCATGACGGAGTCGCGCTCCGAACTTCGGCCAGGGTCCTCGAGCTCCGTGCCGATGAGCGAGACGCCGTTGTCCGCGTCGACGACGTCGTGGCGCAGGCCGACCCGCCAGCGCGGCGCGAACTGCCAGATCCCCTGCAGATACCACCCGGTCTGGTCACCGTCATACGGAATGCCGGCGAAATTACCGGTCTCCGTGCGGCGGAAGTATTCGCCCTGCGCTTTGAAGTTACGCATGAGCGGGTTGCCGTTGGGGGCCCATTTCCAAACGAAGTCGACCGCCATGAGATCGCTGTCGCCCGCGAACGCCTCGGGTTCGTCCGCGTCGCCGTCGTCAGCGTGATGCCCGCCGCTGCGGTCCGTCGCATCCGCTGCAATTCGCGACAGGCCGACCTGCCAACTATGGCTAACCCCGACGTCGCCGCCGAATTTCGCGAACGCCGTCCATGCGCCCGGCGACGATTCGGCGTTCGCGGTGGCCGGAAAGCCGTCACCCCAGTTCAGTTCCGCACCGATTTCGAACAGCAGCGACGTCGGCGCAACCCAGTTTACGCGCAGGCCGTCGACCCGATACTGGCCACCGAAAAACGCCTGGTACGGCAGCGGTCGGTCCACGAAGTCATCGGCGTGGCGGTGAAATTTGTTCAGATAACCAGCGGCGGAGAACATGCGCCCGCCGCTTAGCGTAATACCCTGCGCCAGTCGGGTCGTCTGCACCCACGCTTCCTCCAGCTCGACTTCGACCGCGCCGTCTTCGCTGGCGAGCGCAAACGTCAGATTGCCGAAAAAGTCGGCGTCGACATTCGCCTTGAAATTGATCTCGGCTTCGCCGAGCGTAAAGCCCTGCTCAACGGTACCGATCTCACCACCAGGTTGGAAACCCGGGATTTCGTTCCAGCCGCGGTCAATGTCAGCGTAGCGTCCGACCAGTACCGCGCCCATTGCCGGATTGAACGTATTCGCGGCCGAGACGCCGGCCGACTGTGCGATCGCGGTTTCTTCGGCGATTTCGTACGCGTCACTGGCGTCGCGCCGCGCACCGGCAGCGGCCTGCTCGGCGGCCGCAAGGCGCGTTTCCAGTTTGCTGAGCCGGGCTTCGTAGTCGCGCTTGAGCTCGACAACGAGCTGGCGGAGTTCAGCAAGTTCGTCGCCGATGCCCTCTCCCCTTGCGTCCGTATTGAATGCGGATCCGAGAAGCAGCAGCCACCCGGATACCAAAGCTGTCTTCCGATTCATAGTGCATGTTCCTCACGTGACGGCGCCGTCCGTGTATGCGGCATTAACTGCAGGAACCGACATGCAATTGCCGGCGCCTGCGCACCTCGAATTAGTGGTATTGCTGTCAGCGTGAAGTGGGCGGGCCGCGCTGCCGCACGGGCAGACGGAAGTTCGCATCCACGGACACATCGAAGATTGGCCAGAGGAGCACCTCTGGCAGCGCCCGGTCCGGAGAAGCGCCCGCGGTGGGGCATGCGGCTGCCAGCTGAGCGGCCATCGCACAGGAGGCGCAGGCAACGTCGTAAACAGCCCCCTGCTCATGCGCCGCGGGGTGCCCGATGGCGGCCGTCTCTGCGCCGATCAACACGACGTAAATCAGCACATTGGCCGCAAACCAGCCGTTCCCAAATGCCCTCTGCATAAGCGCAATATATCGCCAATCCTGAGCCGCGCAAGCGGCGGACGCGGTGCGGTCTTTGCCCGGCGCCTCGATGCGACTAATTGACCAGGACGCGGAACGAGAATTCCGCGTTGGGAGAGCCTCCGCCCGTGTCGGCAGCGAGGCCGCCCTTGGGATTGATGCGAATGTCGGTCACCGCCGGATCACACCCGGACGCGTTGGCGCTCGGCACGTACGTGAAGCTCGAGCCGCCATCTGCCGAAAAGTCCACGTCATCGACACCGCTTCCCAGAGCGACGAACGTGTAGCTCAACTCGCTGCTCGGCGATCCATCTACAAACGCCACCGGGCCCGAGCCTGGCCCGGCAATATCGCCGACAACGATGCAGGTCCCGGCCGGTATCGGATCTTCAATGACCAGCCCACCGTCGTCCACGCTGCCCGGACCCGAATTCGCGACCGAGATGATATAGCTCACCTCGCTGCCCGGAATCGCTTTCGGATTGCTCGTGGCGTTGACCGGATCACTAATCGTCTGCGTCGTTTTCTTGACCACGAGTCCCGGTGCATAAAACACGTCGATAATGTCCGTCACGCCGTCGTTCACGAGCGGCTGAAAATCCGATGCGGCCGTCGTTATGATCGAGGCGCCGTCGCCAGCCGTCGCGCCCGCGGGAACATCGTAGGCAATCAGCACGGCAATCGTCTCGGACGCGGACAGCGTGCGCGTGTCCGGATCGCCGTCACCGTCAGAGTCGACGAGCAGCGTGTCGGCTGGCGTTACGGTGGCGCTGCCATCGACGTCTTCGTAATAGCGAATTGTCGGCATGAAGTCCCCGCTGCCCACGGAGCGCATATCAAATTCGTCGGGCGCATTACCGATATTCGTCAACGTGTGGATGGCGACGGCGGTTTCTCCCGGAAATCCCGTCAGGGAGCGATCCGGCGTAAAAGTGACGCCGCGCACGGCCGTCGAGCCGAGACCACCACCGCAGCCGCTGAGATTGTCGTCAACCTGGGCGGTGAAGCTGCTGGCGCCGAGTGACGCATTCGAACTCGCGACGTGAAACGTAAACGGCGTGTTCGGAGCGACCCCGAGCTCTGCCCAGGTGACGTAGAACTCCATCTGCAGTCCGTCGACGGAGCCCCAGGTACCGGAACGATTCGGGCTGCCCGTCGGCGGCACGTTCGCAAACGAGCCGGGCAGCGTATAGCCGTCGCCAAAGCCGTTGCCGTCGACCATCGGATCGCCGCCGGCAGCCTGGGAGACGTATGTGAACACGTAGACGTTGATACGTCGATTATTGCCGGCCCAGGTCACGCCGATGACCGGCTCGCCCGTTTCCATCAGCTCGTCATTGTCCGTATCCGCGTAATACGCGAACGACTGCTGATTCGACGTCGACCCTACGCGCTCGGTGAAGAGATAAATATTGCTCTCGTCCCAGGTAAACGCAAAGTGCGACAGATCACGGCCCGTCGATTGCACCGGCGCATCCCGATCGGCGACTCCACCGGACGGTCCGTCGCAGGTATTGTTGTCCAAGTCGGCATGGATCGGCGCCCAGTCCGCCAGGTTGCCGTCGACACCGATCGGCGCAAGCGTAAACGCCCCGTCCCCGAAGCCGCAGGTACACACTGCCCACGCCGCGAGCGGCAGGCAAGACGCGGTGAAGACTGTCGCCAAGCGGCGCAGAAGCGCCCGGAATCGCCATGCATCAACGCTCATTGCTGAAAACCTGGCTTGCAGAAACCGCTATGTTATGCGGCCGAAAGCGGCACGGATGCGATATATGTCAAGAATTTGGCAACGCAGACCGGCGGCGTTGCGACGGACCCTCAACTCTCGAACGCGGCAAGGCTCCGTGCCGCCGCCAGGAGGTCCACTTCCGTGTCGACGCCAGCCCCGGGTCGCACGCTCGGGCGGCCGACCCGAATCGTCATGCCGAGCGCTAGGGCGCGGAGCTGCTCCAGCTGCTCGCAGATTTCAAGATCCGACGGTGCGGCCCGAACGAACGATCGAAGCATGCCGCAGCGGTAGGCGTACATACCATGGTGATGCAGCGCCGTGCGCCGCGCCAGGTCGCGCTGATCGCTCCCGCGCGCGAATGGTATCGCGGCGCGGCTGAAATAAATCGCGTTCGACGCATCGTCGACGATGACCTTGACGACATTGGGATCGTCGAAATCTGCCCGGGTCCGAAGAGGTGATGCGAGCGTCGCTATGTCCGACGACGGATCGTCGAGCAATGCGGCACACTCGTTTATCAGCACCGCCGGCATCGTCGGCTCGTCGCCCTGCAAATTGACGACCACCTGTCCATCGTCCCAATCCATGATATCGGCGACTTCCGCGATGCGATCCGTACCGGAACGGTGGCGCTGGTCCGTCATGCACACGCATGCCCCGAAGCTTTCAGCCGCGTTGGCAATGCGCTGATCATCGGTCGCGATCACGACATCGCTCGCTCTGCTTTCTTTGGCTCGGCGATGCACATGCTCGATCATCGGCCGGCCGTTGATTTCGCGCAGGGGCTTGCCCGGTAGGCGCACCGATGCGAAGCGCGCGGGGATCACGACGACAAAAGATGTCATTGCCTGGCCGCTGCCTTGCCTAGGCGCGATTGAATATCATCCAGGATGTGTTCCGCGTCGCTTGCGTTCATTTGCAGATTCACGGGTACGTACCAGATGCGGTCGAGAGCGGGCCGCGCCAGCTTGACCGCGTCCTTCTCGGTCACGAGGATATCGAATTCGTCTCCAAACTCGAAATCGGCCGGCTCGAGCTGCGCATGGTCCGGATACGCGTGCTCGATGATCTGCAGCCCGTGCCCGCGCAGCAAGTCGAAAAATCGCTGCGGATTGCCTATGCCGGCCAGCGCGTGCACGCGGCGGCCCGCGAAATTCGCGAGCGGCTGTACGGACGTATGGTCGGGTCGTCGAGCCTCGCTCGCGACCAGCTCGAAGTGAATAACCCTATGCCGTAAATGCAAACCGTCGGGTTCATCCTGACGCCTGCCGCCATTCACCAGCACCTGATCGACGGTCGTGAGGCGACGCGCCGGCTCGCGCAGCGGACCTGCAGGCAAAGGCCAGCCGTTGCCGAGGCCGCGGACCGCGTCGATGACGCAGATCTCGAAGTCGCGATCCAGCCGGTAATGCTGCAGACCGTCGTCGGCCACGATCACATCGCAGCCCCGTTCCACCAGGTGCGCCGCAGCGCGCGCGCGATCTGCATCCACCGCAACAGGACAATGACAGCGTCGCGCGAGCACAACGGGTTCGTCTCCGACGATACCCGGGGCGCTGGCCGGGCCGACTTCGATCGTGCCGCCCGAACCTTTGCCACGATAGCCGCGACTGGCAATGCCGGGACGAAACCCGCGGGCGCGCAATTCCTGCGCGAGCCAGATTGTCACCGGCGTCTTTCCGGTTCCGCCCGCGGTTATGTTCCCGACGACGATCACGGGGACGCCGACGCTGACCCGACGCAGAATGCCGGCCTCGAAAAGCGCCGCGCGCGCTGCTTGCGCCGCCCGGAAGAGCAGCGCGAACGGCAGCAACAGCACGATCCCGGCGGAGCCCCCGTACCAGACACGGTCGATCCATCTGTGGACTTTGTTACTTGTCAACGGTTCTCAACGGTTCGGCGATTCGTCGCTAAACTGCATATGATAGAGCGCCGCGTACTGACCGTTACGAGCCAACAGCTCGCCGTGTGTGCCCGATTCGGTAATACGCCCTTTGTCGAGCACGATGATTTGGTCGGCGCGTTCGACGGTCGACAGGCGATGCGCAATCACGAGCGTAGTCCGGTCCTTCATTAGGACACCGAGTGCCTCCTGAATGCGACGTTCCGATCGCGTATCGAGGGCCGACGTCGCCTCGTCCAAAATCAGGACGGGTGCGTCCTTCAGCAAAGCTCTGCCGATTGCGATGCGCTGGCGCTGACCGCCGGACAGCAACACCCCGCGATCCCCGACCAGCGTCTCGAGGCCGTCCGGCATATCGTTTGCGAAGTCGAGCACGTGTGCTGCTTCCGCTGCCCGAAGAACCTCCTCGCGCGAATGCGCGCGAAGTTCGCCGTAAGCGAGATTGTTATAGATCGAGTCATTGAACAACACGACGTCCTGGCTCACGAGGCTGATGTTATCGCGCAGACTCGCAAGCGTGTAATCGCGAATGGAAATTTCGTCGAGCAGGATGTCCCCGGAGTCGACGTCGTAGAATCGCGGCAGCAGGCCAACAAGCGTGGACTTACCGCTGCCTGACTGTCCGACGATCGCAAGCGACCTGCCCGGACTGACGGTGAACGAGACGCCGTTCAGCACCGGCGCCGTATCGTCGTCGTACGCGAAGCGGACATCGCGAAACTCGACCTGCCCCTTTACATCGTCGCGCGCGATCGTGCCGCGGTCGGCCTCGTCCGGCTCATCTATGACATTGAAGAGGCTGTCAGCGGCGGCGACGCCACGCTGCAACGTCGCGTTGACGTTGGTCAGGCGCCGCACCGGCTGGAGCATCAGCATCATCGCGCTGAAAAACGAGATGAACTGGCCCGGCGAAAGATTGCCATTGACGGACTCATAGCCTGCCATGTAGATAACGCCCGCAATGCCGAAGCCGAAAATGACCTGCGTGACGGCCACGCCGAGAGAGCGTACGCGGATCAGCTTCAGATTCTGGAGCCGGTTCCGGCTGTCGGCATCGTCGAGGCGGCGCTTTTCGTAATCGTAGCCACCGAAGATCTTGACGACGCGGTTACCCGTGACGATCTCTTCGGTTACCTGGGTAACCTCGCCCACGGAGTCCTGGATGCGGCGGCTGTAGCGGCGAAACGCCGCGCTTAAAGCATGCACGAGCGCCGCGATTATCGGAAATACCACGGCGACGAACAGCGTCAGTTTCGGACTCTGGATCACCATGACGACAATCGCCGCGATGATCGTGAGCACATCGCGAATCGCAATCGTCACGACGCTCGTGACCGACTCCGCAACCATTTCGACGTTGTAAGTCATCCGCGACAGCAGCGGGCCGACGTGGCGTTCGTCGAAGAAGCGCGTCGGCAGAGTTAGAAATTTGCGAAACACGTCGCGGCGCAGCTCGCTGATGACGTTGCGACCGATCAAGCCGAGCGACGCCTCGGTTGCAAAGCCCGCGACGCCGCGGGCAATGAAGATGCCGATGAAGGCGATCGGCATCCAGCGAGCCGTCTCGAGATTCTGGGCAACCAGGGCCTCGTCCATCAGGGGCTCGAGGAGATATACGAGGCTTGCCTCGATAACGGCCGTTGCGCTCATGCCGACAAAGGCCGTAATGCCCAGGAGCTTGTAGGGCACGACGTAGAACCACAACCGTCGGTAGACGATTGGCGTACTTGCATCGCTGTGCTTGGTCACGGCGGTCTGCCCGGTGGCGACAAACTCAGTCGTCCGTTGGCTCGTTGACGGTCGCGATATTGATCTTCGTGAATCCGAGACGACCCGCGACATCCATTGCGGTCACGACATTTTGATGATTCGTGTTCGCGTCGGCACTTATCGTGAGCGGCAGCGAGCTGTCGCCGCCGGAAACCTGGCGAAGCGCATTGCGTATCGTGGCGGGCTGGCCGTTGACGAGTTCGCGACCGTTGACGAGATAGGTTCCGGCTTCGGTGATCATGATATCGATTTGCTCGGGCACCTTCTCCACGATCGCCGTCGTTTCGGTCTCCGGTAGTCGAATCGTTATGCTCGACTGCTTCACAAAGCTCGTCGACACCATGAAAAAGATCAAGAGCAGCAGGACGACATCGATGAGTGACGTCAGATTGACCTCGGGCTGCGCGCGTGGCCGCACGCTGAGCTTCACCTGCGGCTCCTGCGCTGGCGCCGATGCAGCGCTTCGACGAGTTTTATCGCCTCCTTCTCCATATCCACGACCAGCGTGTCGACACGATTACGGTAATAGCGGTATCCGATCAGCGCCGGAATTGCGACCGTGAGTCCTGCAGCGGTCGTAATCAGCGCTTCGGCGATGCCACCGGCCAGCACCGCCGGATTGCCGACGCCATGCGTCGTTATCGCGGTAAAGACCTTGACCATCCCGATAACCGTGCCGAGCAGGCCGAGCAGCGGGGAAATTGCTGCGATTGTGCCGAGCGTCTCGAGGTAGCGCTCCAGTTCGTGAACGACGTGCCGCCCGGTGTCTTCGATGCTGTCTTTCATGACCGCCCGGTCGCGGTTGCGGTTGATCAGGCCCGCCGCCAAAATCTGGCCGAGGGGAGAACCTTGGTGCAGGCTCTGAATTTGCTTCTGGTCGAGTTGGTCTTTCTTGACCCAGCCCCACACTTTGCTGGTCAGGTCCTCCGGAATTACGCGTTTTTGCTGTAACGTCCAGAATCGTTCGAGAATAATCCCCATCGCAATGATCGCGCAGAGGATGATGGGGGCCATCAACCAGCCGCCGGATTTTACGATCTCTACCATTAGGGACGACTCGGACGAAAACGGAAATATACAGGCATGCCACGGCTCGAACCACCTGTCGCCGCTGCCCTCAGGGACTCCGCTCGTGCCAGATTCGGCGCATGCCATCCCGGTAGACGACGACGGATCTGAGCCCATCGGTCTCGCAAACGCGCAGCCCGATGGGGCCCTGCTCCGAGGTGGCATGCACGCGCGCACCCGCAGCGGCCCACCGCCGGGACACATCCGGCTTCGGGAATCCCCAGCGATTGGCATGTCCCGCGGCAACGATCGCGATCGCCGGCTCGAGCGCCGCAACGAACGCCGTACTCGACGACGTTCTGCTGCCGTGGTGCGGAACGAGCACGACGTCGCTGCGACGCAGGAATCCGGATGCGACCAGTTCCTGTTCCTGAGCGCGTTCGATGTCGCCGGTTAGCAGCAGACGATGTAAGCCGGCACTTATCTCGAGGACACAGGATGCCGCGTTGCCGGACACTGACGCAGTGGCCGGCGGATACACGATGCGAAATAGCACGCTGTCCCACCGCCAGCGCTGGCCCGCGCGACACGGCGTCGTATCGGCGATGCCCGGAAGCGGCTCGCCGACCAGCACGCGAGCCACCGGCACGGCATCGAGGATTGCCGTCACGCCGCCAGCATGATCAATGTCCGCATGTGAAACGACCAGCGTATCGATTTGGCGGATGCCGCGATATTGGAGATATGGCAGAATCGTCGTCGTTGCGCCGCTGCGGCCGTTTCGGTACGCGGGACCGGTGTCGAACAGCAGCATTGCCCGCTCGGTGCGCACGCTGACCGCGAGACCCTGCCCCACGTCGAGCACGTCGACATCGGCACAGCCCGCGGGCGGGCCCGACGGGCGGTGGACGTCGATCGTCGCCACCGCGAGGACGGCTATGGCCCGCCCGGGCCAGCCGCGAGGCAGGACAACCGGCGTGACGGTCAGTCCGAGGGTGAGCCAGAGTGTCCCCGAGATCTCTGCGATCGAGAATTCTGCGCCCGGCAGCGCGGCAGCCTGTTCGATGACGACAAGAAGTAGGCGAATGCTCGTAGCAGCGGCAGCCAGCAGACGATCGCCGACCGGCGCCAGGGTACCGTCGAGAACCAGGCCCACCAGCGCGAGCGGCACGGTAATGGACCCGAATACCGGCACAGCAAGCAGGTTGACAGCCGGCGCAACGAGCGAGACGCGCGCGAACAGCGTCGCGGTCAGCGGGAGCAGGCCCAGCAGCAACGCAAACTGCAGCGCCGCCAGCTGCCGCAGCGCAGTGACGAGGGCGCCGTAATGACGGCCCTCTCGGGCGCGGATGGGTTTGTCGAAGCGACTCAGCCAGCAAAGCAGCGCAACCGCTGCGAAAGACAGCTTGAAACCCGGGCTCATCGTCGCGAGCGGCTCGGCCACGACGAGCACGCAGCACGCCTGGGCAAGGACGTGACCCGCACGCTGCGGGCGCCGCGCGAGACCGGCGATCAGGGCAATCGCGATCATCAGGGTCGCCCGCTGTGCCGGCGTCCCGAAGCCTGAGACGGTCGCGTAGCCGCAGGCAACCGCGAGGCTCAGCAACAGCGCCGGAACGCGTGCGTTGCGCCTGCGCATCGCGAGCCCGATCGCGGACGCAAACACGACGTAGGCCGCAGCGGTCGCCAAACCGATGTGCAGGCCCGAGATCGCCATCAGGTGAGACGTCCCGGTCGCGCGAAACCGCTGCCACTGCTCCTCGGTGACCCGATGCCTGGTACCGACAGTAATTGCGGCAAGCACCGCCGCGGGATCTTCATCCCGGACGACGGCATGGATACGCGCAGCGCCGCTCTCGCGAAGCCGCTGTACGGCGCTCTGCGACCCGGATCGCCGCAGATGGTTGCGCGGCCCGTTAACAACGTAGCCGACCGCGCCGATACGCTCGCGCGTAAGCCACGCCTCGAAATCGAAGGCCCCGGGATTGAAACGACCACGCGGCCGTCGCAGCCGTAGTTCGAGTTGCCAGGTATCGCCGGGACGAAGCTCGACCGGCGGCTCGAACCAACTCACTCGAATCCGCGGCGGCACGCGTACGTCGCTCATTGGCACTGCGACGAAGCTGACCGCGCCTTCGCGGCTGCGCGGAAAATCCACGATACGAACCTCGGTCAGAAGGCTGTCACCGGCGATATCCGGAGCGATGCGGCTTTTGATGACCGCGTCGGCGACCAACCAGAACCCCGTTAGGCCCAGCCAAAACGCAATCACCGCCCGACGCAAGCCCACGCACAGCAGCACGATCGAGACAAGCCCGGCCGCGACCAGGGTCCCGGGAAGCCAGGCGATGCTGATAAGCTGCAGCGTGTATACGCCCGCCAGAAGGCTGAGGCAGACCGGCCACATTCACGTCAGTTTCGAAGCACAAGCGACACATGCCAAGACGATTTTTTCGGAAATTTGCCGTCAAACGCGAGCGCATGCGGCAGCGCTGGTTCCTGGCGCCGTTCGACCACCTGCTCCACGACCACCGGCTCTGGAGCATTCGCCGCAAGACCGTAGTGCCCGCAGCTTCGCTCGGCCTGTTCGTCGCGTTTCTGCCCCTTCCCGGTCTCTTTTTGATCGCGGCGCTCGCGGCGCTTGCCCTGCGCGTCAACATTCCGGTTGCGGTGCTCACGTCGCTCGCGAACAACCCGCTGACGATGGGTCCGATGTATTACGTCGCCTACCGGATCGGAGCTACGCTACTCTCGGTGCCGGAGCGTGCGTCACCGTCCTTCTCGATCGAAATGTCGTACGACTGGCTGCAGAATACGTTCCTGACGATCTGGCAGCCGCTCCTGCTCGGGTCGGTCTTAGCCGGCGCCGTCGCGGCGCTGATCGGCTACCTGCTGCTCGATGTCGTCTGGCGAATGTCGCTCGCCGACTACAAGGCAAGAAAGCGGAAGCAGCGGCGAGGATGAGTCGCGGCTGTCAGTCGGCAGGATGCAGGCGGCCGTGCTCGAGCACGAGCACCCGGTCCATGCGCGCGGCGATGGACTGATCGTGGGTGACGATAACCAGGCTGGTTTCGAGTTCCTCATTGAGTTCCAGCATCAGTCTCAGCACCTGCTCTCCGTTCCCGGCATCGAGATTTCCCGTCGGCTCGTCGGCGAGGACGAGGCGTGGCCGGGTGACCAGAGCGCGCGCCACGGCGGCGCGCTGCCGTTCGCCGCCTGACAGCTCGCCGGGCTTGTGCGTGAGGCGTTCCCCGAGGCCGACGCGCTCGAGTAGCCTGCGGGCAGTCGCAAGCGCCGCCGCTTTCGATTCGCGCCGGATCAGCAGCGGCATTGCGACGTTCTCCTCGGCCGAGAATTCGGGCAGCAGGTGGTGAAATTGATAAACGAAGCCGATGTATCGGTTGCGCAGTTCGCCCTTCGTCACCTCGCTGCTGCCGTGCATGGACTTGCCGTCGACAAAGACGGCGCCGTCATCCGGATCGTCGAGTCCCCCCATGATCTGCAACAGCGTGGTTTTCCCGGAGCCCGATGCCCCCACGATCGCGAGCCGCTCCGCCGGCGCAACGACGAGGTCGACGCCTTTGAGCACCTCGAGTACGGTACCCCCCTCCGTAAAACGCCGCTTTATCCCGCGACATTCCAGCACTGGCGGACGCCCCTCATTCATAGCGGAGCGCCTCCGCGGGAGCGGTTTTTGCCGCGATCCAGGCCGGGTATAACGTGGACGCCAGCGCCAGCGCCAGCGCGATTGACGCGATCTGCACAACATCGGCGCTCTGCAAATCAGCGGGCAGATCACTGATGAAATAAACGTCCGCTGCGAGGAACTTGATTCCAAACATGGCTTCGAGCGTGGCCACGATATTCTCCAGATTCGTCGCCAGGAGGATTCCGAATAGCACGCCGGCGACGGTGCCGACGATGCCTATTACGCTGCCCTGCGTCACGAATACTTTCAGGACACTGGACGGTCGCGCACCAATCGTCCTGAGAATCGCAATGTCGGCCTGCTTATCCTTGACGACCATGACGAGCGTGGAAACGATATTGAAGGCTGCGACCGCAATGACGAGCAGAAGGATTACGAACAGGATCGACTTCGTGATCTGGATCGACCGGAAGAAATTGACGTGCCGGCGCGTCCAGTCGCTCACCAGCACGGCCGAGCCGTAATCGAGGGCGACATCACGAACGATCGCGGGCGCCGCGAACAGGTCGGAGACCGCAAGGCGCAGGCCGGAGACATCATTTCGCATTCGGTAGAGCTTCTGTGCGTCCTCGAGATGGATGAACGCGAGACGCCGATCGAATTCGTACATACCGACGCGATACAGACCGACGACCGTAAATCGCTTCATTCGCGGCACGACACCGGCCGGCGTCACGATCCCCTCCGCGAGCGTTGCGGTCACCTTGTCCCCGAGGCCGACCCCCAGCGAGTTCGCGAGCTCGCTGCCGAGCACGATCCCGAAGCGTCCGGGCTCGAGATCCGTGAGCCGGCCTGCGCGCATGACGCCAGTCACGCCCGAGACCGCGCCTTCCAGCGTCGGCTCGATGCCACGCAGCTCGGCGCCGCTCAGCCGGCTGGCAACGACCAGCAGCGCCTGTCCGTTGACGTACGGCGCTGCTGCCGCGACGCGCGGATCCTGTTGCGCAACGTCCGCAAGTTGCTGCCAGTTGCCGAGCGTGCCGCCGAGTCCTTCGATCGTGGCGTGCGCGGTCATCGCTAGCAGCCGCTCTTTCAGTTCACGCTCGAATCCGTTGACGACGGATAACACGACGATGAGCACGGACACGGCGATTGCGATGCCGAGCATCGATATTGCGGAAATGAGGGACACGAATCGATTGCTACTCCGCGCCCGAACGTAGCGTCCCCCGATCCAGAATTCGAAGTGTCGGGACGTGCGGCTATTCATAGCGCAGCGCAACGGCGGGGTTGACGAGCGCTGCCCGGCGCGCCGGGTACAAGGTTGCGAGTGAGGTCAGGATGAGCGCAGCAACGCCTATCGTCACGACGTCCGCCAGCTCGAGTTCGGACGGGATGCGGGAGACGTAATAGACATCGCCAGGCATGATCTGGAAGCCGAGGAGAGATTCGAGCGCCGGCGCGATGACCGGTACATAAATTGCTAGCAAAACGCCCAGCATGATGCCGATGATCACGCCGGCCCATCCGATCGCCGCACCCGCGACGAAAAAAACGCGCACAACGCCGCGCGGCTCCATTCCGAGCGTCCGCAGAACGGCGATGTCCGTATTCTTGTCGGTGACGACCATGACGAGACTGGCAACAATGTTGAAAGCCGCCACACCGATGATGAGCGACAGGATGAGCGACATCATCATTTTTTCGAGCCGAATAGCGCGAAAGTAACTCGCGTTCTCGATCGTCCAGTCGCTCGTAACGAAGTCGTCGTCCAGCCGCGCCGCGAGGCGCTGCGCGATTGCCGGTGCCGCCATTACGTCGTGAGCGCGAAACCGGACGGCGGTTACGGAGTCGCCGAGAGACAGTACCGACGCCGCGTCGCGTACGTTTACGAGAGCCAGTAACGCATCGTGATCCTGCAGGCCGGCCTCGAATACGCCGCGCAACACAAAGCGCTCGAGCACGGGCTCAAGCGTACCGTCGCCGGCCGGCCGCGGGATCAGGAGTACGACGCCGTCCCCGATTCGTGTGCCGAGATCCAGCGCAAGCAGGCGGCCCAGAACGATGCTGCGGCTGCCTGGCGTCAGCGCGTCGAGGCTTCCTTCGACGAAATTTATCAGCGTGCCACTCAGCTCGGCCTCGTGGTCGGGATCGATGCCGTGGACGAGAACGGCCTTGAGATCACGTCCCGATTGAATCATCCCTTCGATCTGCACGTAGGGTGCCGCCGCGGCGAGGCCTGGCTCCGTGGTCAGCTCGTCGACTAAGGAGCTCCAGTCCGACGTGACGCCGGACGCTCCGGCGACGTACCCGTGTGCGGTCATGCTCAGCAGCCGCGTTCTCAGCTCTCCCTCGAATCCGTTCATCACCGACAGTATGACGATCAGTGCAGCGACACCCAGCGCAACACCGATGAGCGAAATCAGCGTGATGAACGAGACGAAACGTGTGCGGCGCTTGGCACGCAGGTAGCGCAGACCTATAAACAGCTCCGGGCGAGAAGAACCCGTCACGGCATCCGCCTCGCGCCGCAGCTGTCGAGCAGAGACCTGGCCTTACAGCGCGAAGCGGGACCACGCGACAATATGCGGTGGGCTCCAGACATGGCGACGCATTAAACCACAATCATCTTATCGGTTATCGTTCAATTCGACGAGGAGCGACTGTGACCGCCGTCACACGCAGGGACAGCCGGTCGGCGCAGGATTCCCGTGCGCGCGGGCTGTCCGCGGGCATCCCGGGTCGGGTGTCGAATCTGAGAACCAGGTCCGCGAGCGGGGCGACGTGACGCGGTACAAGCACGAAGATCCACAGTTTTTCGGCCTGGCCGACAGTGCTATAGTCGTCGGGTACTTACCGGGAGATTCTCATGGTAATCCTCAGGAAATTTGCGCTGGCCGCACTTGCCAGCGGGCTGCTCGGCACGGCTGCCGCCGACACGCTCAGGATGCAGGAAATGGCCGACTCGGCTGCACCGCGCCCGTCGCGCGGCATGACGCAGGCCAGCGTGCAGTCCCGATTCGGGGAACCGGTATCGCGCATTGCCGCTGTCGGCGACCCGCCGATATCGCGTTGGCACTACCAGGATTTCATCGTGTACTTCGAATACGACCGGGTAATCCACTCCGTCCTAAAGCGCTGACGCTTACCCTGATCATCGCCTGACGCCCGGGTACGACCCGGGCGTTTGCGTTTTGCTTGCCCGCATTTCGTGGTTTGGCTCGTCCCCCGAACAAGCGCCGTCATCTGTGTGATAATCGCGGGCCGATCCGCTTGCGCCGTCCTCGTGACCGAGTCCCCTCTGCTCATCCCCGTTTCGACCGGCATTCCCGAACCTGGAGAATCTTACGGCTGGGGCCGGCTGATCGGCGCGAGTCTCCCTCTGGCCGCCGCGGAGCTCGCGCCCAGGCTCGATGCGCCGCTGCTGGTGCTCGCGGAAGATCCCAGAGGCGCCGATCAACTCGAGGCGGATATCCGGTATTTCTTGGATCCTGAGATCGAGGTTCGCCATTTCGTGGAGTGGGAAACGCTGCCCTGGGACAGTTTTTCACCGCACCAGGACAGCATTTCCCAACGCCTGTCGGTGCTCGCCGATCTTCCCCGTCTCGGGCGCGCCGTCGTCATCGCCTCGGCCCCGACCCTCTTGCAGCGACTGCCGCCCGTCGAATACGTCGCGGCCCGGTCACTCCGGCTTCGCCGGGGCCAGACCCTGCGGCGCGACGAATTCTTCGATTCGCTCACCGCGGCCGGATATTTGCGCGTGCCCCAGGTTCGCGAGCATGGCGAATTCGCTGTGCGAGGTTCGCTGCTGGATATCTTCCCGATGGGCTCCAACGAGCCGGTTCGGATCGATTTCTTCGACGATGACATTGAGTCGCTGCGCGCATTTTCGCCAGAGACGCAGCTATCGGGGGAACGGCTGGAGGAGACCAG
>JBFJOC010000041.1:0-21901 GCA_041617855.1 Woeseiaceae bacterium
GCACGGTCCGAACGGCCACCGCATCGGCACGCTGTGCCTGATCGACCGCCTGCCGCGCAGCTTCTCGCCCAAGGACGAGGAAACGCTCAAGGATTTCGCAGCGCTGATCGACGACGAGCTCGCATCGAGTTCGAAAATCAATGTCGATGAAATGACCGGGATTGCGAATCGGCGAGGCTTCACGATGGTCGCAGAGCACGTATTGCCGTTGTGCCAGCGGCACGGTCTCGCCATCGAGCTGCTGTTCTTCGACCTGGACGGATTCAAGACCATAAACGACACACTCGGTCACCAGGCAGGTGACGAGGCGCTGAAATTTTTCGCCCGTATTTTGCTAAAGAGCTTTCGTAAAGCCGATGTCTGCGCCCGGCTCGGCGGCGATGAATTTGTGGTGATGATGGCCGGTGAACGCATTTTTTCGGACCGGGCAATTCGGGAAATGGAATCTCTTGCCGCCCGCGCAACCACCGAAGCGGAGCGCCTCGTCCGGTGGAGCGTCGGCCGCGTCAAATACGATCCGGAACGACACTCCGACATCGACAGCCTGCTGGACGACGCCGATTCACGAATGTATTCGGACAAGACAAGAAGGCAACAGTCGCTCGGCTGAGCGTTATTACGACTGTAACCACTGGCGGCGTTCATCGTGAGCGAGGGGCCATTGAGCTCGCCAACCAGCATTACCCGCAATACTTCGGAACGAACGACGTTCGAAAGCCTCGCCATCGTGCCGCCGCCGTCCATATCTGCATAATCATTGCCCGATCCGAGTACTTCAGATTTACACGTTCAAAGGCAATCGCGTCGTGTATTTGACGCGCCGCAGCGCGAACGTCGAACTGGCGGAACGTACCGCCGAATGATTCAGGATCTCGGCGTTCAAGAAATCGTTGTAGGCCTGCATGTCGGGAACCACGACCTGCAGCACATAGTCGCGCTCGCCGGACACCGAGTAACACTCCGTGACTTCGGGCAGCCTTTGAACGTGAGCTTCGAACGCATGCCGGTTCTCGTCCGAGTGCTCCGTCATCGCAACGGCGAGCAGCACCTGAATGTGGAAACCGGTTTTTTCCGGATTCAGGATCGCGACCTGGCTTTCGATGAGGCCTGATGCCTCGAATTCGCGTATGCGCCGCCAGCACGACGTGCGCGACAGGCCCGCGAGTTCGGCAAGATCCTGCTGACTCTGCGTCGCGTCGCGCTGCAGGGCGTCGAGGAGACGACAATCGGCGAGTGACAGCTGCATGTCAATATTATTTCCTCTTCTGCTAATAAATTGCAATAATTGTTTCAAATCGATGCGATTCGAGCGCAGAATTGGACACATGTTCGCAAAATCGCGCGCATAATTCGGAAAGCCCAAAACGCCATCGAGGTCCCCTGCTATGACTGATCTCTACGCCAATCCGATGGGTCTCGACGGCTTCGAGTTCGTCGAATTCGCGTCCCCTGAAGCCGGCATATTGGAACCCGTCTTCGCGGCACTCGGCTTCACGGCCGTTGCCCGCCATCGGTCCAAGAACGTCACGCTGTACCGCCAGGGCGACATCAATTTCATCCTCAACGACGAGCCGAAAAGCCATGCGTATTACTTTGCCCAGGAACACGGACCGTGCGCCTGCGGCATGGCGTTTCGCGTCCGGGACGCGCACCACGCCTATAGCCGCGCGCTCGAGCTCGGCGCACAGCCGGTCGACATCCCGACCGGCCCGATGGAGCTGCGTCTGCCTGCGATCAAGGGCATCGGCGGCGCGCCGCTGTACCTCGTCGACCGCTACGCGCGCGGTTTCACGATCTACGATATCGATTTCGAATTTTTTGACGACGACGATCGCAGCCCGGAGGGCTGCGGCTTCACCGAGATCGACCACCTCACGCACAACGTCTATCGCGGCCGCATGGAGTACTGGGCGAACTTCTACGAGAAGCTGTTTAATTTTCGCGAAATTCGCTATTTCGACATCCGGGGCGAGTACACGGGACTGTTTTCGAAGGCGCTGACGGCGCCGGATGGCCGGATCCGCATACCGCTGAACGAGGAAGCATCGCAGGGCACCGGGCAGATCGAGGAATTCCTGATGGCCTACAACGGCGAGGGCATTCAGCATATCGCGCTACACTGCAACGACCTGTTCGCCGCCTGGGACAGGCTCGAGGCCCGCGGGATGACGTTCATGCCGCCGCCGCCCGACGTATACTACGACATGCTCGAGGAACGCATGCCAGGGCACGGCGAGCCCATTGACGAGCTGCGCTCCCGCGGCATCCTGCTCGACGGATCGACCGAGAACGGTGAGCCACGGCTGCTACTGCAGATATTTTCCGAGACGCTGATAGGCCCCGTTTTCTTCGAGTTTATTCAGCGGAAGCGCGACGAGGGATTCGGGGAGGGCAATTTCAAGGCGCTGTTCGAATCGATCGAACGCGATCAGATCGCCCGCGGTGTCGTGGGCGAATCAAGCTAGGAGACTGCCGTGAAGATCAAACGATTTCATCACGTCGCCTATCGCTGCAAGGATGCGAAAGAGACCGTCGAATTTTACGAGCGCGTGCTGAACATGGAGTTTCTCCTCGCCTTTGCCGAGGACCGGGTGCCTTCGACGAAAGAACCTGACCCCTACATGCACGTATTTCTCGACGCCGGCATGGGCAACGTACTCGCGTTTTTCGAACTACCGACAAAGCCCGAAATGGACCGCGACCGCAATACGCCGCGCTGGGTGCAGCACATCGCGTTCGAAGTGGCGGACTACGCTGCGCTGCTGGCGGCGAAGGCACACGTCGAAGATCAGGGCATCGACGTTATCGGCCCAATCAATCACGGAATCTTTCAGTCGATCTATTTCTTCGATCCGAACGGCCACCGACTCGAGCTCGTCGCTAACACTCAAACCCGGGAACAGCTCGATGAGCTCAGACGCGTGGCGCCGGCGATGCTCGAGGAATGGAGTCAAACCAAGAAGGCGCCGCGCCACGCGGCCTGGCTGCATGAACTCGAGTTCACCGGAGACGCGCAGTGAAGCTCGCGTCGCTCAAAGATGCTCGTGACGGACGGCTCGTCGTCGTGTCCGGCGACCTGACGCGCTGCGTCCCTGCGGACGACGTCGCCCGGTCCCTCCAGGCCGCGCTCGACGACTGGCAGGTTGCGGAGCCGGCGCTCTGCGAGCTGGCAGCGGCACTCGATGGCGGTGATGCCGGCGAACCTTTCGACGAGTCGGCCTGCGCGTCGCCGCTGCCGCGAGCCTACCAGTGGGCCGACGGCTCCGCGTACGTCAATCACGTTGAGCTGGTCAGAAAGGCGCGCCGCGCCGACATGCCGGACAGTTTCTGGACGGATCCGCTGATGTACCAGGGCGGATCCGACGCATTTCTCGGCCCGCGCGAGCCGATCCGGATGGCGGACGAGGCCTGGGGCATCGATTTCGAGGGCGAAGTCGCGATCGTCACCGGCGATGTCCCTACGGGCGTCGGCGTCGAAGACGCGGCGACTCACATTCGCCTTATCATGCTCGTCAATGACGTGTCGCTCAGAAACCTGATCCCCGCGGAGCTTGCAAAAGGCTTCGGATTTTTTCAGTCCAAGCCGTCCAGTGCCTTCTCGCCGGTTGCGGTAACGCCCGACGAGCTCCGTGCCGCGTGGCGTGACAACAAGGTGCACCTGCCGCTCTTGTCGTCTGTCAATGAAAAGCTGTTTGGCAGGCCCAACGCCGGCGTGGACATGACCTTCGATTTCGCCCGGCTGATTGCCCACGCGGCGAAGACGCGCCCGCTGTGCGCGGGCACGATCATCGGCTCCGGTACCGTCTCGAACAAGCTCGACGGCGGTCCGGGGAAGCCGATCGACGAGGGCGGCGTCGGCTATTCGTGCCTTGCGGAACTTCGGACCATTGAAACGATCGAGCACGGCGCACCGCGCTCCGAGTTTCTAAAGTTCGGCGATCGGGTACGCATCGAAATGCACGACGAGGAGGGCCAGTCGATTTTCGGCGCTATCGACCAGACCATCGCGCCATTTGGCGAGCGGCCGTGACCGCCCAGCTGTACAGCTACTGGCGTTCGTCGGCAGCGTACCGGGTACGCATCGCGCTGAACCTCAAAGCTATCGCTTACGACATCGTTCCGATCTCACTCATCGACGGCGAGCAGCTCAGCGACGAGTATCGGGCAGTGAATCCTCAGATGCTCGTGCCGTTTTTCGATGACGGCCGCGTTGCGATCGGGCAGTCCCCCGCGATCCTGGAATACCTCGAGGAAGCCTACGGCGCGCCGAATCTATTGCCAGCGGGGTTAGAGGACCGCGCCCGCGTGCGTGCGTTCTGCAATGTGATCTGTTGCGACATCCATCCGCTGAACAATCTGCGCGTGCTGCGTTATCTCGAGGATCCGCTCGAGATCGGTGGGGACCAGCGCAGCGCCTGGTATGCACACTGGATCGGGCTGGGATTCGCAGCCGCCGAGGTGCTAGTCGGGAACACGGGCACCCGGGGTCCTTACGCATTCGGAGCGGAGCCGACGCTGGCCGACGTGTGCCTCGTGCCGCAGATATACAATGCGCGCCGCTTCAGCGTACCGGTGGACGACTATCCAAGGCTCGTCGCGATCGCGGATGCCTTGAACGAACTCGACGCGTTTCAGGAGGCGACGCCCGAGCGACAGCCGGACGCCGAATGAGCGGCACGCGCCGAATCGCGTTCGCCTAAGCGTGTCGCGTCGCTCCGGAGCGGCCCTGGCCCGCTGCGAACGCCCGCGCCCCGTCGCGCCCTTCCCGTTCGAATACCCCGGCGCTCAGCCACTCGCGTCTGAGTGCCTCCGCGAACCGCCGGGGGGAACCGAGCGCAGCGCGGCGGTCGGCGCGCAGGCATTCCTGCGGCAGGCGTGCCAACTCTTGCCCGAGCTCCAGTGCGGCCGCGACGACATCGCCGTCGGCGATTCGGTTCGCTAATCCGATTCGTGACGCTTCCTCGGCATCGACGCGGCGGCCGGTCAGAATCAATTCCATCGCGCGGCCGTGCCCGACGATCTGCGGCAGCCACACGGTACCCCCGTCGATCAGCGGAATGCCCCAGCGCCGGCAGTAGACGCCGAAATACGCGGTACGATCGACGATGCGCATGTCGCACCAGGCCGCCAGCTCCATGCCGCCCGCCACCGCCGGTCCGGATACAGCCGCAATGACCGGCTTGCTCAGCATAAGCCGCGTCGGCCCCATCGGACCGCGCAGCGGCACCGCAACGGGATCGTTCCAGTCGCCGGGGATATCGAGCTCGCGAAATGCGTCGGCGTCGAGCCCGCTCGCCGCGTGCCTAAGATCGAAACCCGCGCAAAACGCGCC
This sequence comes from Woeseiaceae bacterium, assembly GCA_041617855.1. Taxonomy (GTDB): domain Bacteria; phylum Pseudomonadota; class Gammaproteobacteria; order Steroidobacterales; family Woeseiaceae; genus UBA1847. Next base: position 5,333 of record JBFJOC010000041.1, read on the forward strand.
ATCCGTGCCGCTCAAGACTGCGACCGACGAGTCGGGATCGCGTTCGAAATCCAGAAAAGTCTGGTAGAGCTCGCATGCCATTGCAGTGTTTACTGCGTTTCTGACTTGCGGCCGATCGATAGCGACGAGCCGAACAGGTCCGTCTTTATCGGTCCGAATATGCATATTGGGCACCTCCTGAATTCGCGCGCGCGGAATCGCTGCCGGGAAATGCTCGACTATACTTTAACGAGTCTGGACGTTAATCTGTGTTATCGATTGCACGTGCATGTGCTGTATCGAGTCTCAATCCAGACGCTATTGAAACCGGCATCGGCCGGCATAAAAATAAGGAGAATCAAATGAAGGAAATCCTGGCCATACTCACGGGCGGCATGCTGTGTGTGTGCGGTGGATACGGCCCCGTTTTCGCCGACGAACACATGCAAACCGATTCGGCAGTGCCGGTCGAAATCTATGCCTGCCGTTACGCCGACGGGAAAGGCCCGGCCGATCTCGACGCCGTCGTCAGAAACTGGAACAAATGGGCCGACCAGCAAAAGCTCACGGAATATACGGCCTGGACGTTGACGCCTTTCTACTTCGGTCAGGAGCAGGATTTCGACATTTTGTGGCTGGGCGTATCACCCACCGCTAAATCGATGGGACGCGCGCAGGATGTTTGGCTCGCAACCGGCGGCAAGGTGAATGCCGAATTCGAACGCGTGACTCCCTGCCACTCGCACGGAAATTTTGCGTCGTTACAATTCAAAGCACCGCCGGAAGGTAGCGATGCTACGAATTTCATGTTGACGTTTTCCGATTGCAGCATTGCAGATGGGATGAATTTCGGACGTGACGTCGCCCCCGCTCTTGAAGAATGGGCGACATACCGTGGCGAGCACGGTTCCGCGGCCGGCATGTGGGTGCTGTTCCCTGCCTACGGCGGCGGCGGCGAGGAGTTCGATTTCAAGTTTGTTACGAGTCAGCGCAGCAACGAATCCATGGGCGCCGACTGGGATCAGTACGCTGCGGGCGGCTGGAAAAAAGCGGAAGAATTGTTCAGCGGCAAGTTGGACTGCGATTCGTCACGTGTCTACAACGCGCAGCAGCGGCGGGCAGCCGTTACTCCCGAATAGTCTGCTTGGGTCCGCGCTCTCGAGCTTAGCGGCGAGCCCTGCTCGCCGCTTTTTTTTTATGGGTCGCGGCGCAGCAATGATCGCTGGGCGGGAAAACGGCGGCAACGCACCGGCCGGCACCTCAAAAATTGCATTCAGTCTGTCCCATAAGCAATGGTTAAACCACGCTTTTGCGATCACGAAGACTGCCCCGGGATTTGCCGGGACGGACGCTATCGGTATGCTCTGCGCGCAGTTGCATTCGGTCCCCGCGGCTGGCGGCGGCCGTCCACGGGGAAGGGAGCATTGATGGACCGCGTGATCTTCAACCAAAAAGGCGGCGTCGGTAAGTCGACCATCGTCTGTAATCTTGCCGCGGCGGCGGCCCGGGCCGGCAGGCGCACGCTGATCATCGACCTCGATCCGCAGGCGAACTCCACGCTGTATCTCGGCCATGATAGCGACGATGACGTCGTCGGCATGACGGAATACTTCGCGTCGCAGATCAGCTACGAACACCAGCACATGCCCGGCGACGATTTCGTACGGGAGACCGCATTTCCCAATCTTTACCTGATTTCGTCAAACCGCGAGCTTGCCGAGCTCGAGGCAAAGCTTGCGGCGCGCCACAAGATCTTGAAGCTCAGGAATCTCGTCCGCGAGCTTGCGCCTTACTACGACGAGATACTGCTAGACACGCCACCCGCCTTCAATTTCTTTTCGCTGTCGGCGCTCATCGCTGCGGAGAGCTGCCTTATACCGTTCGATTGCGACGAATTTTCACGGGGCGCGTTGATCGAATTGCTGCAGAATGTCGACGAAGTGCGCGAAGACCACAACCCGGCGCTGCGCGTGGAGGGCATCATCATTAATCAGTTTCAAGCCCGCGCAAAGTATCCGCAGCAGGCCGTCGCCGAACTGCAGGACGCCGACATGCCCGTCGTCGAGCCGTTCATCTCAGCCTCCGTCAAGGTACGGGAGTCGCACCGGGCGCGAACGCCGCTCGTCTTGATGGAACCGCGCCACAAGGTCAGCCGACAATTCGAAGGCCTCTACGAGACGCTGTGCGCCGGAGCGCCGCGGCGGCTGCACTCGGCCGCCTGACGGGCCGGTACCGGCGTCAGCGCTCCAGGCGCCGTCTAAGCTTCGTCAGGGCCTCGCGGAAATCCTTGACCTGTTTCTCGAACTGTTTCGTCGCCGGCGCGCCGGACTTTTTCAGCAGATCTTTGACCTGGTCCAGCAACTTTTCGCCGCGCGCGACGAGCTGCCGGTTGGCTTTTTCGGGATTCTTGCGTGCCTCCTGTACGGTCGCACGAGCCCGTTTTAGCTGGGTCTGCAGCTCGTCGAACACCTCGCCGTAAAGCCCCAGATTCGCCAGCATGATTCTTTGAGCACCGGCCGACAGGCTCTCGATCGTCAGGCCGGTCGGCTGCGTCTTCTTCGGTGCCTTCTTCGTCGTTTTCTTTGCCGTTGTTTTCTTCTTCGCGGTTGCTTTTTTTGCCGTCGATTTGGCTTTTTTCGCCGGCTTCGCTCGAGTCGTTTTTTTCTTAGCAGTTTTCTTGGCCATCTGCGCTTTCTCCTGTGTCTGGACCCGCTCGGACCTTCGTGCGATCGCCACCGTGCCTGGGCGGCACGCGTTCGCTTATTGCCCGACGTCGCGTCCAGAATAGCACGGCCTGCATCGCGCGCAGCAATTCCGATTAGCGATACCGACGCCAGACTGTCAGCGGCCGTCCTTCAGGAAAAATTGCGGCGCGCGAGACTTTCGGCGAACATGCGGGCCGGACCGCTCCGGATGACGTGACGACAGTGCAGCCGAATCGCTCATGAAATGGTGGGGCAAGTATCAGCTAACGCCTGAAAGGTGGGCGCACTGGCGCATCGGGCCGCTAAGCCTGTACGGACGGCGGCTCGATGGAAACTGGCATCTGGCGTATCGGCAGCATAGCGACCCGCTCGACGATGCGCTCGAAATCAAAATGCAGGCCGATTCCGAGCCCGATCCGGACACCTACATCTACTCCCGCTACGCAGCGGACGATTCCGGCTCCGAGCTGGAATTGAGCCCGCGCCTCGGCGACCGGCCGTTCATCGTGTCGCCCGAGCAGCCACTTTACGTTCTGGCCGGCGAGACGTCGGTACTGTACGTCAGCACTGTCCTCTGGGTGCAGGTCGAAGTCGCAAACGAAGCCGACAAGGTGCTGCTCGACATCCCAAGCATCCGCAGGTCAGACACCTGGTTCGGGTCGAATACCCGCGAGGGCGAGCTGTGCTACGCCACGAAAACGAGCGCGCGGACGAACCTGAATACGCTCCAGCCGCGACCGCACCGATCGATAACGCCGGTCGAGATTCGCAATCACGGGACAGGCATCCTTCCGGTCGAACAGCTCCGCGTACCCGTCACGGCACTGTCACTATACACGGACCCCGACAACCGCCTCTGGACCGATGCCGTGTGCTTCGTCCGGGATGAGGGCCAGGATGACGCGACGATGACGACGCCGGACCCGAGTGCGCATCTGCCGGGCACGCGAACGCGCATCGAGGAACCGCGTGCGCCGGTCGAGACGGGTACGATTGTCAAGGCATTCAGCAGACTGCTCACATGACCGACACCATGGAAGTTCTGGCAGACCTGTCCGTCAACCAGCAGATTCTCGTCTGGATCAAGGCCGTGTTGATCCTGCTGGGCGGGCTGCTTGTCGTCAGGCTGATCGGGAACGCTCTGTTTCGCGCTATCGACGGCATCATGGAGGTCACGGCCGCACGGACGCTTAAGCGGATCGTCATCTGGGGTCTATCTGCCGTCGTCGTGCTGGCGACGCTGCATCAGCTCGGCTTCAATCTCGGCGTGCTGCTAGGCGCCGCCGGCATTCTGTCCGTCGCCCTCGGCTTCGCGTCACAGACGTCGGCATCGAACCTCGTGAGCGGTCTGTTCCTGGTGCTCGAAAAATCGTTCGGCATCGGCGACGTCATCCGCATCGGCGGAACGACCGGCGAGGTGCTGTCGATCGACCTGCTATCCGTCAAGCTGCGGACGTTCGACAACCTTTACGTGCGCATCCCCAACGAGACCCTGATCAAGACCGAGATCACGAACTTCAGCCGTTTTCCGATCCGGCGCTACGACCTGCAGGTCGGAATTGCGTACAAGGAGGACCTGAAGCGCGTACACGACCTGCTGATCGACGTCGCCGACGCGTACGAGTTTTCACTCGATCATCCGCGACCGCTGATCATATTTCAGGGTTTCGGTAATTCGTCAATCGACCTGCAGTTCTCGATCTGGACGGCGAGCAGCAACTTTCTGCAGACGCGCAACGAAATGCCGGCGCGGGTCAAACAGGCATTCGACGATGCGGGGATCGAAATCCCATTTCCGCACCGAACCCTGTACACGGGCGCCGAGACTGCGCCGTTTCCGGTGCACCTCGAGTCGTCGGCAGCCCCGGAGGCCGCGATTCCCGAGCGCGGCTGAGCCGGCGCGGGCGACCGGAGACTAGAAATCGTCTATGCCGTCCGCGTATTCGGGCGGAACGATGAGTTCTTCGATGGCCGGCAGAACGCGGCGCAGAATCGTCTCTCCGTCCTGGCTCTCGACGAGGCCGACGAGGATGTAATCGCGCCAGCGCGTACCGCGCACCATGATCGCGTCCGAGTGCCACTGCTTCCAGGTCCCCGACTTGCGAAACAGCCTGGCGGCAGGCGCGCGCTCCTCGACCTGTGACACGAACTTGTGGTGCAGCCGCGGGTCCGACAGGTCGGCCAGCATCTGCTCCGAGCGCTCCGGGCTGACGAGCCGCCCCGCATCCAGGAGGTAAAAAAACCGGCACACCTGCGTCGCAGTCGCGCCGTGGGAAATGTTGTGCAGCGGATCGCCTTTTCGGGAACCGCTCTTCGCGTAGCGCTTGCCGACCCACAACCCGCCGCCGCGTTTCTCATCATACAAACCATAGGCCGGGTTCTGGAGAACCGCCTCAATCTTGGCCAAGCCGACGCGGTCGATAAGGCGTGTAGCGGCGCTGTTGCTCGACACCCGTATCATGTCGGCCAAGTCCTTACTTATCTCCTCGGATTCGACGAGCGATCCGTCCTCGAATGATGCGTAGGTCGCCAGCAGTATCGCGATCTTCGGCAGGCTGGCCGCGTACATCATAACGTTGCCGTTGACGCGGGCGAATCTGGGCGCGTCTCCGCTCAGATCTACCACGCCGATCGCCAGTTTCCGGGAGCGAATGAGGCGTGCCCAATCCTTGTTGGAGTTCAGCCGCTGCTCCAGCCTGGCCTGCAGATCGGCATCGACTCGGTCATACAGCGGCAGCCATTCCGCGCTCGCCTGTGCTGCGAGAAAGGCGATGACCAGAGCTATTGTCCGCACGACAAACCGCATGTGATGCCCGCCTTACTAGTCGATGAAACGCGACTCGGGAATGACGGCGTCTCGCCGCCAGCGCTCGTGCTCGCGATGCAGATACGTGCTGATGCCGATCCAGACGAACACGAGCGCGATATTGATGATGACGAAGCCGGTGTTTGTCAAGCCGATCACGCGTGTGCCGATCAGAATCGTCAGCGCCGCCAGGCCGTCGCCCAGGCGCACGAAGAGGGTATCGACGGTCGGCTTTGCCTGGTACAGCATTTCCTTGCTCGTCGGTAGCCAAAGCATGTGTCGCGCCGTGTTGTGTATCGAGTACGAGCTGGAATTCTCTGCAACTTTGAGGATCTTGATGAGCCCGAGTATCGGCACGAAGGCCATCGATGCATATGCCGCCAGGGAGATGAACGGCGTCGTGTAAAGGAGCGCCTGCATACCGCCGGCGCGAAGGATTCTCGAAACGACAAAAGACTGCAGAATCAATGTCAACAGGTTGATCCAGAAATACAGGTCGCCGTAGAACGCTGTCGTCGCCTCGTTCAGGGCGTCCCGGTACGCAGCCGGATCGAGAGCGGCATCCGCCAGGTTGTCCCGGATGCGTTCCTGAACGATGCTGAAGAGTATGTTGTCGCCGCTCGTAACCACCCAGGTAAACACCATGATCATGATCGCCGTAAGCGTCAGATAGCGGTGCTTCAGGATCAGATCGTACGGCCCGCCATCCGAAGGCGCCGCCGGCTGTTCCCAGCGGTCCGTCGTCCAGGTCGACGGGTCACCGTAGGTACCGCGTCGATCGGTCCAGGACGCAAGTCCCAGCGCAATGCCGAGCGGGATCAGCGCAATCAGGATCAGGTCGAAGGACTCTATCGCCTCGAATCGAATCAGTTTCTCTCCGAACCACGAACCCATCGTCGAGCCCAGCGCTGCGCCGATGGCGACGATGGGAAAAAGACGCGCGCCGCGTTCGGCGCCGTAGATGTCGGTCGTGAACGCCCAGAACTGTGCCACGAGCGTGACGCTGAAAATGCCGACGAATAGATAAAATAAAATGCCGACGATTGTCAGATTGCCGAATAGAAGATTCGGCTGCGACAGCCAAAACCCTATGAGAACGAGTGCAAATCCGAGGCCGACGCGGATGATAAGATTGCGACGCGTCCAGCGGGCGGCGAGACGCGCATAGGTCGGAAGTATCGCGATGAGGAGCATGCTCTGGGCAAACGCCGAATACGCCTTGGTTTCGAGCTTCGTCAGTCCCGCAATGTCGGTGATCGCGAGCCAGCCCTCGCGCACCGGCTTAATCAGATAAAACGCCGCGAGAATCAGAAAGATGTTGCTGATGAGTATGATGCACGTCACGCCCTCTTTCGGCTTGACGTCGGCGAACAGCCTCAGGAATCTTTCGAATCGTGAATGGATCATTAATGCGTCTATCCAGACTGACCATCGCCGCATGATGCGAGTCCGACCGATCTTCACTCGCCTGCTCGCACTGGCGCTCTGCCTCGCCTTCGGCGTGCCGGCGGCAGGCGCGCCGCTGGACCAGCCGTCGTTGGACACTCTTGCCGAAGCGCGGCGGATTGTACAGGATATGATCGCCGATTCGCGTGGTCCCTACAGCCGCATTCGCTGGTACTGTAACGACGGCACTACGCAGCCGCCGGTCGCCTATGCCTGCCGCGACCGCGGCGGCGGCCACCAGCACGCGGAGTACTCGCCGCGGCGTCAGCGTCTCGCCGAGCTGGGCTGGTCCGTCGGCACGATCTTCACACCGCTGACGCTTGCCGATCTGCTCGAATCCCGGCCGCGCCAGCAGCGGCTTCGGGAACTCGCGCTCGAGCAATACCTTGTCGATGTCGACAACGGCTGGGTGCTCCGTCGTGCCCGCAGCTATCGCGGTCGTGTCCAGATTGAAGACGAGGAGGCGAACGGCCGCAGGCTGATGCTCGGACTGCTCGCCGATGGGGACTTTGCACTTCGAAACTACCTGCTGATGCGCGAATCGGCGCGCGTCATTCCGCACGGTGAAGACAGCGATATCGCACGCTCGATTCGGCGGGCCGCAGTCGAACTGGCAGAGCTCGATCCGGCGGCCGAACGCTGGCGCGCCGAGATTCACTCGGCGCCGGATCGAACGACGGCGTTGCGGCTGCGGACCTGGCTCGAGGGACACCGAAATCCTGACGTCGTCAAGCTCGGGCGCCGGCTCGCCGATGACATGGATGTGCTCTACGGTGACGCGGGACGCCGTGCCCGCATCGACGCGTCGCTGCGCCAGCTGCCCGATTCGGCAGCGGCGGATGCCTGGCGCAGCTCCGTCGTGGCCGCCCTTGGCGCCAAAGCAGCGGACCGAATCACGGCGCTCTGCAACGCTTTGGCCGCGGCGCGCAGGACGGTGTTTCGGGAATTGCGCCCGCAGGCCCGCCTGGCGCTGCTCGATGCGCTGCCCGGTCTCGAGACGGAGATAATGCTGGCCTACCAGACGCTGGAACAGCCGGATGCTCTCATGCGATCGGAACACCTGCATCTGGCCGAGGCACTGCTCGGCTGCGCCTATGGTTCAGGTCTTCTCAGCGACACCGAATTCGCGGCGCTGGATTTGCCAGGGCGCGGCGCGCGGAAAATTTCGCTGCGCGAGTATCGTGACGCGGTCAGCCGATTGCGGCGCGCACCGGCCTGGGCCGTCGGCACGATCCGCCACACGTTTGCGGAGGCGTTGACGCGTTACACGGCCCTGGATCCGCGCGCCGGCCGCTTTACCGACGACCTGCTCCGAAGCTCCCCGATGTTCCACCTCGGCACGGTGCTGAGCGCCCTGTCACGAGACGTCGATCGTCTCTCCGGGAGCCTGGTGGAAATCGACGGGCGCCGCGTCGCCACCGCGGTCGCGCTGAATTCCGGCGCCGCCCGGGGGCGGCTCAAGATTCTCGACACGATCGCGGCTGTCGAAGAGGCGCCCCTGACGGCTAGCGACATCGTCGTGATCCCGGAAACGATCGCAGAACTGTCCCCCGTCGCGGGCATCCTGACGCTCGGCGAAGGCAACGCCCTGTCGCACGTGCAGCTCCTTGCCCGGAACTTCGGCATCCCGAATGTCGCAATCGACCCCGCTACGGTCGAGCTGCTGCGACCACTCGCCGGCGCGGACTTAGCGTTCATCGTGGACCATGCGGGCAACGTGTTGCTCGTTCCGGCGGGTCCGGAGACAACCGCTGCGTTCGCTTCCTCGACGACGGCACGGGGGACCTCGGACACGCCCATCGAAGTGCCGGTGCCCGATCTCGGTGTTACCGACGTGCTGGCGTTGCCAGACATCCGCCGTCACCTCTCTGGCAAAATCATTGGCCCCAAGGCTGCGAACCTGGGTGAGCTCAACCATCTTTTCCCTGGCCGGGTTGCACCGGCGCTGGCGATTCCGTTCGGCATCTATGCGGCACACCTGCGCCAGGCGGGGCTTATGCAGCGCATAGCCGCCGCCTATGCGGACGTTTCGAAGAGCCGCGACGATCTCGGGCGGGAGCTTGCCGACATCCGAGCGCGCATCGGCGCGCTCGCGTTGCTTCCCGAGACTCACACGCAGCTGCGCAACGCCATGGCGGCGGAGTTCGGCGAACCCGGAACTTATGGCGTATTCGTCCGCTCGGACACGAACGTGGAGGATCTTCCCCAGTTCACCGGCGCCGGCCTGAACGAAACCGTGCCGAATGTCGTCGGCCTCGAGGCCCAGCTCAAGACCGTGCCCAGAGTCTGGGCGTCCGTGCTCAGCCCCCGCGCTCTCGCCTGGCGATCGAGCGTGCTCAAGAATCCGGAGCGCGTCTTCGCATCCGTGCTATTCATGAAGAGCGTGGCGGCAACGAAGTCGGGGGTCCTCGTTACCGCGAATCTCGTCGATCGCTCCGCGCCCGGTATGACGGCATCGACGGCCTGGGGCATCGGTGGGGCCGTCGCGGGCGAGGCCGCGGAGACGCTGGTCATTCACGCCGACCGTGTCGACGTCGTCTTCGAAGCGAAAGCCCCTTACCGCCGCAGGCTCGCACCAACAGGGGGCGTGGATTGGATCCCCGCACCGGCAGGCCCGGTGCTGGAAAGCATCGAGATCGGGGTGCTCCGCGCGCTGGCGGCGGAGGTCAACGATAAGTACGAAGCGGTGTCGGACGACAGTGGCCGGCAGCGTCCGTGGGATATCGAGTTCGGCTTCGTCGACGGCGAGCTGACGCTGTTTCAGATCCGGCCGCTTGTCGAAAAAGACACTCGAACGGCCGACACACTGATGCACCGGTTACGGCCGGGGACGCAACGCAAGCCGAGGAAAACGATCATGGTCGACCTGATGAAACCGCCGAGGTTGGCCCAGTGATGCCCCTGCCGCGCGCAGCTCAGGTCGGTTTGCTGGCCCTGCTGGCTGGCTCTCAGGCTTCGGTAAGCGCGTATCCGCTGAACGGCAGCGACGAGGCCGGTATTCGGCGCCTGACCGGCTACCTGCTGGCGCAGGACAGACCCGGTGCCGCGAAGCTCTGGCCAGGACAGCTCTGGGCTTCGGACGACGTGCGGCTGCGCCTGACGGAGTATCAGGGTCCCGATTTCGACGCGTTGCCGGAAGATCCCGAGCTCGCCTCGTTCCTCGCCAAGAATCTGCGGACTCGCGACTCGAGCTATTCGATGGTGCTTGTCGATATCGGCGATCCCGCAAAGCCCCGCTGGGCGGGCTTGAGACCCGATCTGCGGAACAATGCGGGGAGCGTGGGCAAGATCCTTTGCATGGCGGCCCTGTTCCATGCGCTGGCCCAGGCATTCCCCGACGTCGTGGATCGTGCCCGCATCCTGCGCGAGTCCGAATCCGTCGCCGGCCGGTGGGTCAGCAATGAAATCCACAAAGTCCCGAAGTGGAACGCGGCGCTCAATCGCAACACGTACTCGGTCATCGTACCGCCGGATCGCTTCCGGCTGAGCGAGTGGCTCGACCACGCGATTTCGGCGTCAGCAAACGGCGCGGGTTCGATCGTCTGGCGCGAGGCGATGCTGATCGCACATTTCGGCAGCGCGTACCCGGTCACCGACGACGAGCGCGAGCGCTTCTTCAGGGAGACGCCGAAAGCGGAGCTCGCAGCGCTTGCCCGTGCCGTCATTACCGAGCCGCTGGCCAAGGCCCGGCTCGATACCGATAACCTGCAGCAAGGGTCCTTCTGGACGACGAATTCGAAGCAGATCGTTCCCGGCACGGTCTCGTTTGCCACGACGCGCGAGCTTGCGCGCTTCGCATTTCGCATCGAGCAGGGTCGGCTGGTCGACCGATGGTCGAGTCTGCAGATGAAGAAATACCTGTACCTGACAAAGCGTCGCTACCGCTACAGCTACGCACCGGAGCTCGGCGATGCCGGGGTATTCTTCAAAAGCGGATCGCTGTACTCCTGCCGGCCTGAAGAAGGCTTCCGCTGCCAGAAATATATGGGCAACGCCCGCAACATGATGAATTCGCTTGCGATCGTCGAGGGCGCGGGGGATAACGGGCCGCATTACATTGCCACACTGATGTCGAACGTTTTGAAATTCAATTCGGCATGGGACCACTCGCGCATTGCCGCCGCCGTCCACGAGACGATACGTACCAACGTGACGCAGGCGCTGCGCGAAAACGTGTCCGAAAAAGAAATGCAGGACGCGGGCCGAAGCGAATAAAATTCGTCTTGTTGTATACGCCCGGCGCAATCTGCACCGGGCGGACTCGATTGGCTTGCGTGGTTTTGTTGGCCGGAGGGAATGGGACATGCCCGAGAAGCAGGTGCACAGCGTCGTAATCGTCGGCGGCGGCCAGGCCGCGGCAACCGCGATCATGTCGCTGCGTCAGTGGGGATACGAAGGCGAGATTACGCTCATCGGCGAAGAAGCGTATCCACCCTACCAGCGGCCGCCGCTTTCGAAGGCGTACATGCAAGGCGAACTCGCCGAAGAGCGGCTGTTTTTCAAGCCCGCCCCCTGGTACGAGGACAACGGCGTGGATCTCGTGCTCTCGATGCGCGCCATGGCGATCAGGCCGGCGGCGCGGCGCGTCGAGATCGAGCACGGGGGCCACGTCGATTACGACGCGCTCATTCTCGCGACCGGGTCGAGGGCCAGGACGCTGGACCTTCCCGGCACGGATCTGAAGCGGGTGTTCGACCTGCGCACGCTCGGCGACGTCGAGCGCATCCGGCCGAGGCTGATCAAGGGCCGCAACATCGTGATCGTCGGCGCCGGCTACATAGGCCTGGAAGCCGCCGCCTCTGCCAGGCAGCTGGGCCTCGAGGTCACCGTGCTGGAATACGCTCCCCGCGTGCTGGCGCGCGTGACGAGCCCGCCGATTAGCGAATTCTTCGAGCGGGAACATGGCTCGCACGGCGTGGATATTCGCACGGATGCGCGGCTCGTCAGGCTAATCGGCGACAACGGTCGCGTTACGGGTGCCGAACTCGAAGACGGCACCGAGCTGGCCGCCGATCTCGTCCTGATCGGCATCGGCATCGTGCCCAATGAAGAGTTGGCCAAAGAAGCGGGCCTCGAGTGCGATGACGGCATCGTCGTCGACCGCGACGCCCGCACCGCCGATACGAGCATCTTTGCCGCCGGGGACTGTACGCGCCGGCCGCTCGTGCACTATGCCCGCGACGCGCGTCTCGAGAGCGTGCACAACGCGATCGAGCAGGGAAAGCTCGCCGCCGCTGCGATACTCGGCCGCGATCGTCCAACCGAGGACTGTCCCTGGTTCTGGTCCGACCAGTACGACCTGAAGCTGCAGATCGCCGGTCTGTCCCAGGGCTACGACGACATCGTCGTGCGCGGCGATCCCGGATCGCGTAAGTTCGCGGCATTTTATCTCAAAGACGGCAAACTGCTGTCGACGGATGCGGTCAATTCGCCACCCGAATTCATCATTTCCAAGAAACTCGTTGCGGCCGGCGCCTCGGTCGATCCGGATCGACTCGCGGACCCGGCGGCATCGATGAAAGAGATCGCTGCCGACGCCGGCGTCTGAGCTTGCCGCCGACGAGCGCGGCGCGTCGACTGTTCAACCCGCGCTCGCGGCCTTCGACAAATTCCCGGTAATCTCGAAGACCCCGGTCCGCATCAGATCGAGCTCGGCTTCCGACGCGTAGACGACCCGATTGCGGCCGGCGGCCTTGGCCTCGTACAGCGCGGAGTCGGCGGCCTGCAGTATCCCTTCGGGGCTGCGCTGCGACGCGTGGGGCGAGACCGAAGCGAGCCCGACGCTGACCGTAACGACCCCTGCCGTCTCCGACGTCTCGTGACGCAGATTCAGTTCGAATACCCTAGACCGCAGATCGTCCAGAAGGCCGCGGGCGTGGCTCAGCGTGCAGTCCGGCAAGACCACGGCGAATTCTTCGCCGCCGTAGCGAGCGGCGATGTCCAGCGGACGCCTGGCTGCACCGCCGATGATTCGGCCGACTTCGATGAGGCAGCGATCGCCACGCTGGTGGCCGTAGGCATCGTTATACGCTTTGAAATGATCGACATCGATCAGCGCGACGACAATCGGCGCCTGCTCCCGACGGCAGTGCGCCCATACGCGGTTCAGATGCTCGTCAAAGACCTTTCGATTCGCGAGGCCTGTAAGCGCATCGCATCCGGCCAGCGTCTCGAGGTCTCGGCGCTGCAAGAAAGCAAGGCGACGACTGTATTCGAGGCTGTAAAGGCCGGTCGCACCGATGATGTTCGACACGGACATAAACAACAGCAGGTAAGCCAGCTGTACCGCGTCTGTCCCGACCGCCAGGTTCACCGCGAGGCTGCCAATGATCAATACGCCCGCGGTGAGCAAAGCTGGCGCCAGCCGCAGGCCGAGGAACAGGTAAATGTAGAACGTCACGAAGATATAGCCGGTGCCGTTGATTGCCGTCCCGCTGCGGACCGAAATGTAGTTCAGAATGACCGCGCCCGCGCTGAAGCTGAGCCCGGTCAGCACGGCAAGCGGCGTCAGTGCAACATGTGCTCGCGTAAAGAAAGTCGCCACCAGCATCGTCAGCAGCAGGATCTCCGACACTGTCCCGCGAAGCGCGATGAGCGGCGTGCTGAACCCCGGCCCGTTGCCGAAATAATCGACGACGAGAAACATGGGGCTGAAAACCGCGCCGATGACGAGCGCAACGCGCAGGGCCGTTAGCGTGTTCTCGCGATTCGCGACGCGAAACTCGGACTCGATCGCCGGATCGGCAAAGCGCAACGACCGGAAACCACGCTCGAGCTGCTCCCGATAAGCGGAATTCGGCTGTAGCTGGACGGTGGCGGTCAAGGCCCGTACTCCGATGGCGCGGGACGGGCGAACCCCCGCCCGTCACCGGATTATCGGCGTCCAGGTCCAGTTACTTTAGGCGGTGCGTCGCAATTTCTTGGAAAAACCGGGCGTTAGCGGCAATTCTCCGCCGCCCAGGCAGCGATCGAAGTCTTCTCCGCAACCAGCCGTTCGAGGAGCGGCGCCGGCGCCCAGTTTTGGGCGCCGAAACGGTCCCGGAACTCGGTGATCCGCGCAAGCACCTTGTCCACGCCGACGGCATCGGCGTAGTGCATGGGCCCGCCGCGGTGGACCGGAAAGCCGTAGCCGTAGACGTAAACGATATCGATGTCCCCGGGTCGCTGCGCGATACCCTCCTCCAGGATCCGGAGCCCCTCGTTCGCGAGCGAGAGGATTGTGCGATCCACGATTTCCCCAGCATCGATCGATCGGCGCTCGATCCCCGCCGCCTTCGCCTCGCGCTCGACGATGTCCATGACTTCGGGATCGGGAGTCTGCCTGCGCGTTTCTGCATCGTAGCGATAGAATCCGGCCCCGCTTTTCTGGCCGAAGCGCCCGAGCTCGACGAGCGCGTCCGCGACGCGCGACGCGCGCGGGTCGCCACGCTGATCCTCCGGCAGCGCCTGCCGAGCCTTGTAGCCGACGTCGATGCCGGCCAGGTCTGCGACGCTTAGCGGCCCCATCGCCATGCCCCACTCGTACAGCGCCGCATCGATTTCCTCCGGTGACGCGCCCTCGATAAGGCACAGCTGCGCCTCGCGCATGTACGGAGAGAACATGCGGTTGCCGATGAAGCCGTAACAGACGCCCGAGACCACCGCGACCTTGCCGATGGCTTTCGCAACCGCCATCGTCGTCGCGAGCACATCGTCTGCAGTCTCGTCGCCACGCACGACCTCGAGCAGCCTCATGACGTTTGCCGGGCTGAAGAAATGCATGCCGAGAACGTCGCCGGGCCGCTTTGTCGCCGACGCGATTGCGTTCACGTCCTGGTAGGACGTATTCGTCGCCAGGATCGCGCCTGGCTTGCAGACGTTGTCGAGCTTCGCAAAGATTTTCTTTTTCAGATCCGGGTCCTCGAACACCGCCTCGATGACGAGATCGACGTCGCGGATCTCGTCATAGTCGGTAACGCCGGTGATTCGCCTTCGCCGCTCCGCGACGGCCGTTTCCGACAGCTTGCCGCGCTTGACGCTGACTGCGTAATTACGGTAGACGACCGCGAGGCCGCCCTCGAGCGCGGCGTCGTTGACATCGAGTATGGTTACCGGAATTCCCGCATTGGCAAAGCTCATTGCGATGCCGCCGCCCATCGTCCCGGCGCCAATGATGCCGACCTTCGCGACGTCGCGACGCTTCGTGTCCCGCGATAGCCCACGGATCTTCGCCGCCTCGCGTTCCGCGAAGAACAGGTGCCGCATGGCCGCCGACTGGGGATCGTTCATACACGCCATGAACAGCTCGCGCTCTTTCGCGCAACCGTCGGCAAACGACAGGTTCATCGCCGCCTCGACGCAATCGACGATGCGCTGCGGGGCGGTTTGGCCACGGGCTTTTTTCGCAAGCTTAGCGCGTAAACCGTCGAAGACGGCAGCGTCGACGGGCTCTGCGTCGAGCCGGCTCGTGCGGCGCGGCTCCGTGTTCGAATCTACGAGCTCGCGCGCATACGTCAGCGCGCTCGCACGAATTTCGCCCGGGACGATTGCATCGATCAGACCGAGCTCCGCGGCCCGCTGCGCGCTTTGGGGAATCCCGCTTGTACACAGCTCGAGCGCGGCCTCGACGCCGGCGAGTCGTGGCGTGCGCTGCGTGCCGCCGGCGCCCGGCAGTAATCCCAGCCTGACCTCCGGGAAGCCGACCTTGGCCGTTTCGACAGCGCAGCGATAGTGGCAGGAAATTGCCACTTCGAATCCACCGCCGAGCGCGGTGCCGTGAATGCCGGCCACAACGAGTTTGTCGGACGCTTCGATTTCGTCGACGAGCTCGGGAAGCCAGGGGTCCTTCGGCGGTTTGCCGAATTCGGTGATGTCCGCACCGGCCATGAACGTCCGACCCTCGCACACGATCAGGATCGCCTCGGACTCGTCGGACTGCGCCCGTCGCAACGCCGTCTGGATACCGGATCTCACGGCATGCGACAGGGCGTTCACGGGCGGATAGTCGACGGTGATGACGCCGATACCTTCGACGATTTCGTAATTGACCGGTGATGTCATTGTTTTTCCTCGTCTTAAGAAAGTCTTGCCTGCGACGGCCGCCGCGCGATTGGACATTTTACCCGTACGCGGTATGTTAATCGCGTTATCCATCCGACGTGCCGAAAATGTACCGACAGCTGACGGAACAAGCGCGGCGTTACCTGCGTTCGCTGTATGGCGAGGAGAGCCTAGTCGCCGAGCTTCGGCAGCAGCTCGCCGAGCTGCTGGCTGCCGGCGAGGCGAACGCGGATGCAGCCTGCCGCGCCTTGAAGCTGTCCCGGCGCACCTTGCAGCGTCGCCTCAAGGCCGAGCGGACCAGCTTCCAGCGGGTGCTGCGCGAGGTGCGCGCCGAGCTCGCCGTAAAGTACCTGGGCGACGAGCGCCTCAAAGCGTTCGAGGTCGCGATGCTGCTCGGTTACTCGAGCATCAGCTCGTTCACGACCGCGTTCAAGTCCTGGTACGACATGCCGCCGATCGAGTACCGCGACAAGGTGCTCTCGGGCGGCGCGTAAGGGGACATTCCGCCTTCAATCGCACGAATAAGCAATTGTGAGAGCGGCATCCTGCCGCGACTAATCGCCGACATGGCGGGCTCCCACAACCGGTTTTACC
>JBFJOC010000042.1:0-21606 GCA_041617855.1 Woeseiaceae bacterium
CTTCCTCGCGACGTTTTGCCTCGAGAGCTTCGCGCCGGGCCCGGGCATCGCGGTCCCGCGCCGCCTTGAGCGCCGTCAGCGAGGCTTTTAACTCGCTGCTTTCCGGGTCCAATTCAGTGGCGCTCTGGAGCAGCGTCTCGGCCGCCGCAAAATCGCCGCTGTCAATCTCCGCACGCGCCTGCAGCACTACCTTGCTCGCAACCACGGCGAGTCCCTGGCTGGCCGCGGTGTTTCCCGAATCGACTGCGAGGACGAGCTCGTAAAAATGCCGCGCGTTGTTATTTTGCGGCTTCGTGAGCCTGCCGTCCTCGATGCTGGCCGCGGCCTTCGCTAACAGCTCTTCGGTGCGTTGCTGACTCTGTGCGGCGGCGAGCTCAGCAGACACAGTCTGTACTTCGTCGTCGTCACTGGCATCGAGACTGGAGGCCGCGTCGAGGGCCGCCGCGGCGTCCTCGAAACGGGACTCCCGGATCGCTTCGCGGGCATTGTCAAGATGCAGACGAAGCTGAATCTGGGTCAGCTGTGCCGTCAGAAACGGCAGACGGGAATCATTGGGATCGGCGAGCGCGGCGCGTGTCAGCGCATCCTGAGCATCTGCAACGCGCTTTTCGAGCAGTGCCGTTTCCGCGATTCGGAACGCGCGAGCGACCGCGTCATCGAGCTCGGCACGGACGTCTTCACTGCCGGGCTGGGACTCGAGTGCGCGCAGATACAGCTCGATCGCGTTCTCGCCCGGCGGATTCACGATGAGACCGGCATCCCGCGCGGCGCGTGCCCGAGCGAGCCCTTCGCCGGGTTCCGTCCCCGGGGCCTTCACGGCCGGCTCATCGAGTTGCGGTTTTGCGGTTTCCGCAACCGGCTGTACAGGTTGACGGCGCTCCTGTGTGCGTGGTGCGGCGTCGTCAGTCGCGGCGGGCGCGCGTCCATCCCGGCCGGTCGCGAGCCAGAAGGCGGCAAAGACGGCGATGCCTGCGATCGCGGCAGCCCCGATGAGTCGCGGAGCCAAGCTGCGCCTGCGAACTTTGGTAGGGGATATTTCGGGATCGTTGCTGGCGCCCGGCCCTGGACGACTGCCGGTGATGGAATCCCCGACCGTCCGGGCGAGGCCCGACACGGTATCCGTTAGCGAGCGTTGCCCGGAGTGCAGGCTGTCATTCGCCGCCTCTTGATCCGGCAGCGGAACTGCGGCCTTGTTGGCAGCGGTCGTCGATCCCGCGCCCGGGTCGGCTACGGCGTTCGTGCCCGTCGATGACGCCGTTGCATCAGCCGTGGCCGCTGCAGTCACGTTCAGCTTTGGCAGGGTCCTGAACATCCCGGATTTTGACGGCGCAATCGCGCCCTTTGGCTCGAAAGCGGAATCAGGAGCCTCGAGGTGCTGCTTTACGGACGCTTCGATCGCGAGGCGCGCGCGACCGGGCGATACTGGCTTGAGCATGAATCGATAGACGTTGCCGCGATTGATCAGCTCCATGAGCATGTCACCGTCCTCGCGACGTCCGGCAACGATTGCGACGAGCCGCGGCTCAGCCTTGCGCAGGTGCAGCGTGAGTTTCTCGACATTCGGACCGATCATGGCCGCGTCGGTCACTACGACGCCGACGTTCCATTTGCGGATGGTATTGTCCGCCTGCGCGAGCGTCGTCGCGGCGTAGATATTGTGCATGCCGCGTGCCGATTCCTTCAGGGTGCGCAAGAACTGCTCGTCCTTCGTCAGGACGAGGACGTCGACAGCAGCCGATGCAGGGTTTGCGCCCTGGGATCCGGGTCCGCTCCCCAGCGCCAGCCGTTGGCCTGTACTGTCGGTGATAATCGTCGCGCCGTTTTCCGAGGTCTCCATGACAATGTGCTCGGAATCGTCGTCGTTCAAATCGGCTGACTGGTCGTTGGCGGAATCCGCGATCGTGGTCAACCGCACCTTTTGCGTCACATCTTCGACCAATTCACGTAGAGAATCGGGCGTGACCTCGCCGCGCACGATTTGAAACATTTCCTTGTCGCCGACCAATGCCTCGAGGCCCTCGTGTTCGTCCTCCGCAAGCAGGATGCCGAGCGTTTCCGGCGAGCGTTTCCGGGCCTCCCGAAGTGCCTCGAGACCGCTCATGCCCGGTAGCTTGTGGGCCGAGACGATGACGTGAATCGGTACCTCACCGAGCGTGTTGAGCGCTTCGCTGCCGCTCGTCGCGCAGTGCACGGTGTAGCGATCGTTGAAACCGGCGCTGAGTTTGTCTAAAGCGCTTTGTTCGCTGTGCAACAGCAGAATCTGAGTTCGGAAATGCTCGAACGGCACCCAGCTTCCTCCGGCGTGTTATGTTCAATTGCGGCCGCGGTCCACGCGTCGCAGCAGTATATGTGCAGGTATATCGACTCACGCCCGGGCGGCGTCGCCGAGTGCGGATTCTGTGACATGGCGCACACTCGAAGTGCCGGCCGCGTCACGTTCAGGCGGCAACAGCGTTGTGCGCTGGCCAAAAGCGGCAGGTCCTCGGCCCGTTAGCTGCGGCTGGCTATCTCCGCCACGAGTTCCTCGACGGCGTCGTCGAGGGGCAGGGTGCGCTGCTGTTTGGTACCGAGGCGCCTCATGGCAACCGTGCGTTCATCGACCTCACGCTGACCGATTGCGAGCAGCACCGGCACCTTTTGCACGCTGTGTTCCCGTACCTTGTACGAAATCTTTTCGTTGCGCGTGTCGGCTTCCGCGCGGATACCGCGCTGCCTTAGTGATTCCACGACCTCCTCCGCGAAACGATCGGCATCGGACGTAATCGTCGAGACGTTGACCTGAACTGGCGCCAGCCATAGCGGCAGGTTGCCCGCGTGGTGCTCGATCAGGATACCGATGAAACGTTCGAGCGAACCGAATATCGCGCGGTGCAGCATCACCGGCAGGTGCTTGTTGCCGTCCTCCCCAACGTATGTCGCTCCGAGGCGTCCCGGCATGTTGAGGTCGACCTGCAGCGTGCCGCACTGCCAGTCGCGGCCGATCGCATCGCGGAGCACGAATTCCAGCTTCGGCCCGTAAAACGCGCCCTCGCCGGGGTTGTGCGTGTACTCGAGATCGGCAGCGTCGAGCGCTTTTTTGAGGGCAGCTTCCGCCTGATCCCAGACTTCGTCCGCTCCCACCCGCACGGGCGGCCGGTCCGCGAATTTGATTCTGACGTCATCGAATCCGAAGGCGGCATAGATGTCGAGCAGTTGACGACAGACGGCAATGGATTCGCTCGTGATCTGCTCGGGCGTAACGAAAATGTGCGCGTCATCCTGCGTGAACGCGCGCACGCGCATCATGCCGTGCAGCGCGCCCGACGGTTCGTAACGATGGCACTTCCCAAACTCGGCGAGCCGAACCGGCAGATCGCGGTAGCTCGTTATGCCCTGCTTGAAGACCTGCACGTGCCCCGGACAGTTCATCGGCTTGATCGCGTAGTGTCGGCCGTCCACGGTCTCCGTCGTGTACATATTCTCGCCAAATGCCTCCCAGTGGCCCGAAGCCTGCCACAGGGATCGGTCCATGAGTTCCGGCGTGTTGATTTCCCGATAGCCCGCCGCATTCTGCTGTTCGCGCATGAATGTGATGAGGGTCTGGAACAGAATCCAGCCATTGGGATGCCAGAACACCGCGCCCGGCGCCTCTTCCTGGAAGTGGAACAGGTCCATGATTCTGCCCAGGCGCCGATGGTCGCGCTTTTTGGCCTCCTCGAGCATGCGGAGATACTGGCGAAGCTCCTTTTCCGTCGACCAGGCGGTGCCGTAGACGCGCTGCAGCATCTCGTTACGTGAGTCTCCGCGCCAATAAGCACCCGCGACGTGCGTTAGTTTGAAGGCTTTCCCCAGCCTGCCGGTCGACGGCAGGTGCGGCCCGCGGCAAAGGTCGATGAAATCTCCCTGACGGTAAAGCGTGATCGACTCATCGGCTGGAATGCTCTCGATGATCTGCGCCTTGTATTCTTCGCCGATGCCGCGGAAATATGCCACGGCGTCATCTCGTGTCCACACTTCCCGCGTGATCGCTTCGTCGCGATCGACAATGTTCTTCATGCGGTCTTCGATGACGGCCAGATCATCTTCCGTAAACGGCTCATCGCGGGCAAAGTCGTAGTAGAAGCCGTTGTCGATCGCCGGCCCGATCGTCACCTGAGTCTCCGGCCAGAGTTCCTTGACCGCTTCCGCAAGCACGTGAGCCGCGTCGTGGCGCAGAAGCTCCAGCCCGTCATCCGAATCGCGCGTTACGATTTCAATCGCCGCATTGCGATCGATTTCCCGTGTCAGGTCCCATAGCTCGCCGTCGACGCGCACGGCGACGGCGCTGCGGCCAAGACCTTTGCCAATACCGGACGCAATGTCTGCGCCGCTTGTCGGCTCGTCGAAGCGGCGCACGGATCCGTCGGGTAGCTGGATGTTCGGCATGAGTCCGGCTTGCAGTCGAAGAATGCGCCCAGCGGGCAAGGCGCGCTATTGTACAGGCGGTACGCGCGTTAACCCAAGTGGCCGATTGCGCGTAGAATAGCCACCCGTCAGTAACGGCCAGCCGGATTCATGAACGAGACTCCCAGGGACTTCATTCGCCAGATCATTCACGATGATCTGGCGTCGGGTAAGCACGCCGAAATCGTGACCCGTTTTCCGCCCGAACCGAACGGTTACCTGCACGTCGGGCACGTGATGTCGATCTGTCTCAATTTCGGCGTTGCGCTCGAAACCGGTGGCAAGACCTACCTGCGTTTCGACGACACGAATCCCCAGAAAGAGGACGAGGAATTCGTCCGCGCTATCGAGCGTGACGTGCACTGGCTCGGCTTCGACTGGGGTGATCGGCTAACGCATGCGTCCGACTACTTCGAGCAGCTGTACGAGTGTGCCGAGCAACTCATCGAAAAAGGTCTGGCCTACGTCGACAGCCTGAGCGCGGAAGAAATCCGAAGGTTTCGCGGCACGCTGACCGAGCCGGGCACGGATAGCCCCTATCGCGATCGTAGTATCAACGAGAATCTGGATTTATTCCGGCGCATGCGGGCCGGTGAATTCGCCGACGGCGAGCACGTGCTGCGCGCAAAGATCGATATGAGTGCGCCGAACATGAACCTGCGTGACCCGACGCTGTATAGGATCCGGCACGTCAGCCACCAGCACACCGGCGATGCGTGGTGCGTCTATCCGCTGTACGACTTCGCACATACACTGTCGGATGCGTTCGAGGCAATTACGCATTCACTGTGTACGCTGGAATTCGAGGATCATCGGCCGCTGTACGACTGGTTCCTCGACAATCTCGATCTGCCGAACCGGCCGCGGCAAATCGAGTTTTCGCGGCTGAACCTTGCGTACACGATTACCAGCAAGCGAAAACTGGCCGGGCTGATTGCCGATGGTGTCGTTACCGGTTGGGATGATCCGCGGATGCCGACGATCGCGGGGATGCGCCGGCGTGGCTATCCGGCGGCCGCGCTGCGCGACTTCGTTGCGCGCGGCGGCGTGACGAAGAAAGACAAAGTTCTTGAGCTCGGCGCGCTCGAAAACTGCGTGCGGGAAGCTCTCGACGAGACCGCCGAACGCCGCATGGCAGTTTTAAGGCCGCTGAAGGTCGTGCTGACGAATTATCCAAGCGGCAAGACCGAGATCGTGCAGGCGATGAATCATCCGAATCGCCCGGAGCTCGGCACGCGCGACGTGCCGTTTACCGGCGAGCTCTGGATCGAGCGCGACGACTTTATGGAGGATGCGCCGCGCAAGTTTTTTCGCCTGAAGCCCGGCGGGGAAGTGCGCCTACGCGGCGCCTACATCATCCAGTGCAACGACGTGATCAAGGACGACGGCGGCAACGTTGTCGAACTGCGGTGCAGCTATGATCCCGACACGCGCAGCGGTGCCGGTACTAGCGCACGCAAGGTCAAAGGTACGATCCACTGGGTTTCCATCGAGCACAGCCTTGATGCAATCGTGCGGCTTTATGACCGGCTGTTCACGGTACCGGACCCGAACGCGGCGAGCGACATCGCGGCAGTCCTGAACGAGGACTCGCTGGAGACGGTCACGGCAAAGCTCGAGGCGGCATTACGTGGTCTCGAGCCTGGCGCCGCCGTCCAGTTCGAGCGCCTCGGCTATTTTTCCGTCGATACCGAAGAGACCGACAGCGTTCTGCCCGTGTTTAATCGTGTCGTCACGCTGCGCGATTCCTGGGCAAAAATCGAACGCCAGGCGATTCGAGCGGTGCAGGCGCAAGCTTAAGCGTCGAGGCCGTCGGTGACAGTGACGGGCGCGCCGCGGTCGCTGCCGAGTCCGTCCGCGGCGTTGCCCTCGGCTCGCGCGATTTCGACGACACCAAAGGAATTGACGAGAGCCAGGTAGTCACCCGGCTTTACGTGCCCATAGGTCGTACGCATCTCGACTGCGTGGCCAGCGATGTGCGCTACCGGCGATTCGAAGCTCGCGATCAGCGCGGCATCGATGTTGCTGATCAGATTGCCGAATGTGTCCACGGTCACGATGACGCCGGTCACGCGACCTGGTACCGCCTCGGGTTCGTCGAGCCAGGCAGGTGCCCAGTCGGCCTTGGGCTCGCCGAGCGCGGCCGGCGTCGTCCGCCCTGCGGCAATCTCGGCCGCGACCGGGGCGAAGATGTCGCGGCCATGAAACGTCGCACTTGGGGTGCCGATGTCGAGCGTCGCAAGCCCCCGGTCATGCAGTCGATACACGTCGGCGCCCTCGCTCGTCATAATCGATGCCAGGAGCCCGTTGTCCGGGGCCATGAAGCAGTGCCCGTCGTATTCGACCATCAGAATGTCCCGTTCGGTGCCAACGCCCGGGTCGACAATGGCCAGGTGCACGGTACCGGGCGGAAAGTAGCGGTAGGCGCGGCGTACCCAGAAGCCGGCCTCGGGCGGCCACTGCGCCGGAATATCGTGCGCGAGGTCGATGATTCGCGCTTCCGGGAGGCGGCACAAGATGACGCCCTTCATTACGGCGGCAAACGGCCCCTTGTGGCCGAAGTCCGTCGTAAACGTGATGATGCCGGACGGACGCATTGGTCTCACGCGCCGGCGGGCGATCGCGCGTTCTTACGCATCGCAAAGTACAGCGGCAGCGCGCAGGAAAGGCCGATCAGCAGATTGACGGCTAGGAACGGCCATGGCGAGGGTCCGGTCACGCGCATTCTCGACTCGAACATGACGACCCAGAAAACGAGCGAAGAGATCAGGAGATCGGCGCTGAATCCGCCGGCCGCGCCGTTCACGAATAGTGCGCCTACGAACGAGCCGAGGCCGAAACCTGATACCTGAAAATGTTGTATGAAAAAAATATACGGAACGACGGCGCCGACGACCGCAAGGATCAGGAACACGGTCCTGCTTGTCATTGTTCTGCCCTCCCGAGGAAATTACGGGCAGTTTATCAGGCCGCCAGCTTGTCGAGGTGCCAGTCCGCGTTACCGAACATCTGTCCGATGACCGTCAGCCGCTTGAAGTAGTGCGCGATGTCGAACTCCCAAGAGACACCCATGCCGCCGTGCAGCTGAACCGCCTCTTGGCCCACTTTCTGACCGACCGTGCCGATCTGGTACTTGATCGCGCTGACGGCACGCTCCGCCTCGTCGGTCTGCTCTGCCCGTGCCATCGTCGCCCATAACAGCAGTGACAGCGACTGCTCGCACGCCGTGAGCATGTCGACCATTCGGTGCTGCAGCGCCTGGAAGCTGCCGATCGGGACGCCGAACTGCACGCGGTTCTTCGAATGCTCGACGGTTTTGTCGGTCATGGTGCGCATGATGCCGACGGCCTCGGCGCAAACGGCCAGCGTCGCCTCGTCGATGCTCTCTTTGAGCGCGCCAAAGCCCCGGTCCAGGTCCCCGAGAAGCGCGTCGGCGCCGATACGGACGCCGGCGAGCTCGAGCTCCGCGGCGCGACGTCCGTCGACGGTCGGATAGTCCCGGCGCACAATGCCGTCGAGATCGGTGGCGACCGCGAACAGCGAGATGCCGCCAGCGTCGCGTGCATCGCCGGACGTGCGCGCGGGCACGATGAGCAGGTCCGCGACGCCGCCGTTCGGGACGACCCCTTTCGTACCGTCCAGCACCCATTCGCCGGCGTAACGTTCCGCGCGCGTCGTCACGTGGGCCAGGTCGTAGCCGCTCTGCGGCTCGACGAATGCGAGAGTCGCCTGCAGGTCGCCGCCGATCAGCGGGGGCAGCCACCGGGATTTCTGGGCCTCGTTCGCGGTGCGCCGCAGCACGCCGCCGGCGAGAATGATGTTTTCGAGGTACGGCTCGACAACGAGGCCGTGGCCAAACTGTTGCATAAGAATCATGACGTCGAGCGGGCCGCCGCCGAAACCTCCGTCGATTTCGCTAAACGGTACCGCGGTCCAGCCGAGATCCGCGAACCGCTTCCAGACCTCGGGACTGTAGCCTCTGTCACTGGCCGCGTATTTCTGCCGCGTCTCGAAGTCGTATTCGTTGGCAATGAACTTGGCGATGCTGTCCTCGAGCATCAGCCGTTCGTCGCTAAGAGAAAAATCCATGGCCGGTGCGCCTAAAGGCCAAGCACGTGCTTGGCGATGATGTTCTTCTGGATCTCGTTCGAGCCGCCGTAGATCGACACCTTGCGGTCGTTAAAATAGCGTAATGATGCAAGCGTCTCGGCGCACGCGCCGACGCGCTCGATTTCCGGGACGTCGAGACGAAACTGATCCGGTACGTAGGGCAGCGCATAGTATCCGGCGGCCTCCAGGTAGAGCGCGTCGATTGCCTGCTGCAATTCCGTGCCCTTGAATTTCAGTATCGATGATTCGGGGCCGGGCGCGTTGCCCGAGGCGACCGCGGCCAGCGTCCTGAGCTCGGTAAACTCCAGCGCCTTGAGCTCGACTTCCGTTGCGGCGACCTTGCGCATGAAGTTGCGATCGTCGGCCAGCGGCCGCGCGCCGCGCACGGATCGACCGGCCTGAGCCCGCAGTTTTTTGAGACGATGTTTCGACCTGGCGACGCGAGCCGTGCCCGTGCGCTCGTGCTGCAACAAAACCTTGCCGTAAGTCCAGCCCTTGCCTTCCTCGCCAACCAGGTTGGCGACGGGAACCTCGACGTCTTCGAGATGCACTTCGTTTATTTCGTGACTGCCCTCGATCGTGATGATCGGTTTGACCGTGACGCCGGGCGAACGCATATCGATCAGCAAAAAGCTGATGCCTTCCTGTCGCCTCGCGACATCCGAATTTGTGCGGACGAGACAGAAGATCCAGTCGGCGTGCTGCGCGAGCGTGGTCCAGGTCTTCGTGCCGTTTACCACGTAGTAATCGCCGGCCAGGTCCGCGCGGGTCTTGAGCGACGCGAGGTCGGAACCGGAACCCGGCTCGGAATAGCCCTGGCACCACCACACGTTGCTCTCGAGGATGTCTGGCAAAAAGCGGGCCTTCTGCTCGTCATTGCCGAACGTGTAGATTACGGGCCCAACCATGTTGATGCCGAACGGTACGACTTCGGGGGCATTCGCTTCGGCCATTTCGTTCGCGAAAATGTACTGCTGCACCGAGGTCCACCCCGTGCCGCCGTATTCCTCGGGCCAGTTTGGTGCCGCCCAGCCGCGTGCGTACAGGCATTTCTGGTAGCGAATATGATCGTCGCGTGTCAGCGCTACGTTGCGGTCCTGCTTGTCGCGAATGTCGGCCGGAATGTGCTCCCTGAAGAACTCGTGGACTTCGTCGCGAAAGGCGAGCTCGTCGTTGGTGAACGTGACGTGCATGGCTGAAGACGGTCCTTTTAACAATAAACTGACGAGCGGCCGCATGCCGCAGCCGCCGGAGCTTAGCACCGCAGCCGGTCGCCGACATCGTTGCCTGCCACAGCGGCGCTATGGTGCAATGCACAATTCTACGGTAATCCTGCCCGCGGGCGCAGCCGCGCGGGCAAACTCCCCCGCCTTTCGGCGGTCAATGGCTTATACAGCTAGGACAAGTTCGGGCAGAATTGAGACATGACATCGCATGTTATTCCGGATGACGCGCCCGAGCCTGTCGCGCGCGAGACGCTCGACGCTCTCGAGCGGCCGCTGCACGATCTTAGGATTTCGCTGCTCGATCGCTGCAATTTCCGCTGCCCTTACTGCATGCCGGCATCGGAATACCACGCCGATTACGAGTTTCTGACCCGGCGCGAGCGCCTGACCCATGCCGAGATCCTGAAGGTGGTCGGCGTCGCGACCCGGCTCGGCGTGACGAAGATTCGGCTTACCGGGGGTGAGCCGCTCTTGGACAGGAAAATTACGGAGCTTGTCGCCGGTATCGCCGCCGTGCCCGGCGTGCAGGACCTCGCAATGACGACGAACGGTATGCTGCTCGCGCCCATGGCGGAGGCGCTTGCCGAGGCAGGGCTCGACCGAGTGACCGTTAGCCTCGACAGTCTCGACCGGCCGGTGTTCGCGCACATGAGCGGCGGACGCGGCGACCTCGATGCCGTACTCGCCGGTATCGCGGCGGCAGATCGCGCAGGTCTCGAGCCAATCAAGATCAACGTCGTCGTGCAGCGGGGTGTCAACGATCACACGGTGCTCGCCCTGCTCGAGCATTTTCGGGGCACCGGGCATATCGTGCGGCTGATCGAGTTCATGGACGTCGGCAACCGCAACGGCTGGCGCATGGACCAGGTCGTGCCATCGCGGGAACTCAAGAAAGCGGTGCACGAACGCTGGCCGCTGCGCCCTGTGGACCGCAACTACCCGGGCGAAGTCGCGCGACGGTATCAGTACGTGGACGGGCAGGGCGAGATCGGCTTCATATCCTCGGTGACTGCACCGTTTTGCGGCAGCTGCAGCCGTGCGCGGCTGTCCGCCGATGGCGTCTTGTATACGTGTCTGTTCGCCGCTCACGGCACAGATCTGCGCGAGCCGCTGCGTAACGGTGCCGATGATGCGGAGCTCGGCGACATCCTGTCGCGGATATGGCTGCAGCGCGCTGATCGCTACAGTGAGCTGCGCCGGCCCGACTTTGCGGAGGCGCATGCACTGCGCAAGGTCGAGATGTACCGGATCGGCGGCTGAATGGCGAAACTGAGCCACATCGACGAACACAACCGGCCAACGATGGTTGACGTGAGCCACAAACGGGCAACGGACCGCGAAGCGCACGCGCGCGCGACCGTCAGATTGCCGGAGTCCGTCATGGCGGCGCTGGCGGACGGGGAGATCGCCACGAAGAAGGGGCCGGTCTTTGCGACCGCGATCATTGCCGGCGTGATGGCGGCGAAGCGGACGCACGAGCTGATACCGTTCTGTCATCCGCTGGGGCTCGAAAACTGCAAGATCACGATCGAGGTCGAAGGCGAGCTGGCCGTCATCGATTGTCGCTGCCGCGTACACCACAAGACTGGCGTCGAGATGGAGGCTCTGACGGGTGCGAGCGTTGCCGCGCTGACGATCTACGACATGTGCAAGGCGCTGTCGCCCGACATCGTCATCGCGGACACGCGCCTGATGTCCAAGATCGGCGGCAAACGGGATTTTAAGCGCGATGAATGAAGCGCTTTATGGACTGGTGCTCGCCGGCGGCCGCAGCCGGCGCATGGGCCGCGACAAGGCGCTCCTCGAACACGGGGAGCAGAGTCAGCTCGCCTGGGTCGCGGGATTGCTGGGGGCAGTGACTGCGCGGGTCTTTGTATCAACGCGCGCCGACCAGCGCGACGAACCGGAGCGGCGGCGCTTTGCGCAAATCGTCGATCGCTACGACGGGATCGGTCCCGTCGCGGGCATACTCACGGCGCTCGAGGCGCACCCAAGTGTGAGCTGGCTCGTGGTGGCGTGCGACCTGCCGAATGTCGACCGAATTACGCTCGATTATCTGATCGAGCACAGCTCGAATTCCCAGCCGTTCACGGCCTACAAAAGCAGTCACGATGGCCTGCCGGAGCCACTCTGTGCCGTATATCGTGCCGGCAGCGAGGCGATCATCCGGCGCTTCGTGAGCGAAGGCCTCGTCTGTCCGCGAAAGATGCTGATCCGGTCCGACACACGTCTCCTGGACCAGCCCAACCCGGCCGCGCTCGACAACGTCAATAGTCCGGCGGATCTCGCGTCCAGCATCCTCGAGGCAGCGTCATGAAAACGATCACGGTGCGCTACTTCGCGATGTTTCGCGAACATGCCGGGTGCGACGCGGAGACTTTGACGATCGACGCCGCTACGGCGCGGGACGTCTTCGACGCGACTCGGTCAAGGCACGGATCGAATGAACCGACGGGCCATTGCAAAGTGGCAGTCAACGACGTCATGTCGCACTGGGATGCGCCGGTCAACGATGGCGACACCGTGCTGCTGTTTCCTCCGGTCGCCGGTGGCTGAGATGATTCGCATAACGAAAGAAGCTATCGATCCCGACACGTTGCGCCGGCAACTGTTCGATCCGGCGGCGGGCGCGTACTGCAGCTTCGAAGGCTGGGTTCGAAATACGAACGAGGGCAGACAAGTCCTGCGGCTCGAATACGAGGCCTACGAGCCACTCGCGCTTAGCGAATGCGAGACCATCCTGAAAGACGCGGCAAATCGATTCGGAGCGATTGCCGCGCACTGCGTGCATCGCACGGGCGTCCTCGAAATCGGCGAGTGCGCGGTCTGGGTCGGCGTCGCGTCCGCGCACCGCGATGCGGCATTTCGGGCCTGCCGTTTCATCATCGACGAACTCAAAGTCCGGCTCCCGATCTGGAAGAAGGAGCACTACGTCGACGGCCACTCGGGCTGGGTCAACTGCGAGCGCTGCGCTTCGCATCTGACCGGGCGTGCGGTGAACAAATAGTTCGACAGTTGTGGCCTATTAGTCTGTGCGCCGGCATTCGGCTGCTGCAAGATCCGCGGGCTGATCGATGTCGACGGCCGCCGGCTCGAAGCGGACTTCGCGGAGTTCGAAGCGCCGGTCGGTCAGCACGCCGCGAGCCCCGGCATCCCCGGAGAGTGACGCGAGTTCGGAAAAGGAAGCACGTCCGAACAGGCACGGCGGACCGAGCGTGTCCGAAAACCGTGTCGCAACGATGCCGTCAGGCCTGCCGGACCAGCGGGCGGCAAGCGCGGACAGGTGCGCCGTCGTCACGAGCGGCTGGTCGGCCAGCACGACGACGAGCGCATCGGCAACGTGACCAAGCGCCCGGGCGGCGCGCGCAAGCGACGCGCCGAGTCCCGACGCAAATTCGTCGTTGACGACCAGAAATCCCGGAAACGGCATGCACGCCTGTGCGACGGCGTGCCTAGCATGGCCGACGACGAGCGCAGTGCGGACGCCGAACGCGCCCACGGCCGCACGGCACGCGCGCGCAGCGAGCGGCTCGCCGGAGAACTTTGCGAGCTGCTTCGTGGACCCGAAACGGGAGCTCGTCCCGGCTGCCAGGACGGCGGCGAAGATGGTGCCGTCGCGATGGCTCAAGGCAGGCATCGATGCCGACATTCGTCGACCAATGACGGCGGGGCCGGTAGGCAGCGTGATCTGCGCTCGCTCCGATACAAATCGGCGACACACGCACCGGTGAGAGCAAGTACTGGTCGGCAGCAAGTCCGGTAACGCGGCATATTTCGTAAAATCACGGTTAGCATACTTGCGGGGGCGCTTCATGTATGTTTTCGTAGCTACACCGTAACATTAACGACGATAATAAAGGTCGCGGTTTGCACATCATCAGGTCGGTCGAAGACGCGAAGGCGTTGGAGGGTCAGGAAGTCGGCCTCTCCGATTGGGTTGTCATCGACCAGAATCGCATCGACCAGTTTGCGGAAGCGACCGACGACTACCAATGGATTCACGTCGATGCGGAGCGCGCGGCAAGGGAGCTTCCGGATGGTAAAACGATCGCGCACGGGTACCTGACGCTGGCGCTGATACCCGCATTGACAGGCAATTTTGTTGAAGTCGAGAATCTCGCGCGGGCAATCAATTTCGGCGTCAACAAGGTACGTTTTTACACGCCAGTCCCATCCGGCGCGAGGGTGCGCGCACGCGCAAAGGTGCTGCAGGCCAGGCGCCGGGCCGGCGCCCTGCTGCTGACTTCCCACGTGCAAATCGAAGTCGAGAACGAGCGCAAACCGGCCTGCGTGGCCGAAACGCTCGGCATGTATTTCTTCGAAGACTGAGAGCTTTTCGTCTCGAGGCGCCGCTTTCCACAGCGTGCTACGAGCGCCGTAACCGGACTTCGCAGCGCTTGGCGTGACACCGGCTCCAACGCCGCGCAGCATACGTTCGACCCCGGCGTCCGGCGGCAGTGCGCCCGATCTGCTAGGCTTCATAGCGCGATTGCCGCAATACCAACGACAACATTCGCGCGCCGCTCGGGCTCATTCCGCAGGCTAGTCATCACCACGCTGCCGCGCGCGCTAAAAGGAGAATCGCCATGCTACGAAAATATTTGCTAATCGCTGTCCCCATGCTGTTCGCGGCCTGCGGCGACTCGCCGCCGGTAACGACCGGGCCCGATGCCGAGATCGCCGACCTGTCAGACCGCTGGGAGCAGGCGCTCAATGCAGGGGACGTCGACGCACTGGCCGCGCTTTACGCGGACGACGCCCGGGTGCTTGCGCCGAACGCGGAGATGGCGGTCGGTCAGGAGGCGGTCAGGGCGGCATTCGGCGAGATGGTTGCGGCCGGATGGGGCGGCGAGCTGACCACGATCGAGGCGCAATCTTCCGGTGACCTGGGCTACAACGTCGGCACGTTCGTGCTGGAAACCAAGGACGGCGGCCTCGTCGATCGCGGCAAGTTCATCGAGATCTGGCAGCGGATAGATGGTCAATGGCGCATAACGAATGACATCTGGAACAGCGATGCGCCGGCCGCCCAGACCGCCGCGACGGGCAGCACGGCGCTGATTGGCGTTCACGAGGTTGGGGATGCCGCGGTATGGCTTGCTGCTTGGCGGGGAGGAGACAGCCGCCGCAACCAGTTCAAACGCCACGGCGTCGTCGACGTGCGCGTCTTTCAGCATGCCGAGAATCCGAACCTGACCGGCCTATTGGTCGAAGTAGAGGACCTCCATGCATTCGAGGCATTCCTTTTATCAGAGGAGGGCGCGGCTGCGGCTGCGGCCGACACCGTCGACCTGGCAAACACGACGTTACTGAAGGAAGTGCGCTGAGGCGCGGACATGGGCGAGCTGAGTTTCTTTGCGCTGCTGCACGTCGTTCTGTGGGTATATGCCGTTATACGCATCTTGGACAGCGCCGCGTCGATGGGCCGCAAGATTCTGTGGATCGTCGTCGTCGCGCTGCTGCCGGTACTCGGCCTGATCATCTGGTTTTTCGCCGGCCCGGGCTCGCCCGGAAAAGACTGACAACCTGAGCTGAGGTGACCGTGAGCCGGAACGTCGGGATCCCGCGTCAGTTTTTGTACGAGCCGGTTGCATGGCCGCGTCGGCTCGGCCGTGCTCGCGAAACCGGACAGTTCTGATAGATTACTTCGAATTTGCAACGGAGGATTTGGACGATGCAGGGCTTGATGATGGACACGCCGCTTTTGATTTCCTCGATCGCGGAGCACGCGCTGCGAAACCACGCCGATCGCGAAATCGTTTCCGTCACAGCCGATAATCCGTTACACCGATACACGTATCGTGACTGCATCCTGCGCAGTCGGCAGCTCGCAAACGCCCTCGGCGAGCTCGGGCTCAACGAAGGCGACCGCGTTGCGACGCTGGCCTGGAACGATTATCGGCACGTCGAGGCGTATTACGCGATCAGCGGTGCGGGATACGTGTGTCACACGATAAATCCGCGCCTGTTCGCCGAGCAGCTCGTTTACATCATCAATCACGCCGAAGACCGCTGGATCATGACGGACGTCATGTTCGTACCGCTTTTGGAGGCTATTGCGGACAAGATCAGTGGGGTCGAGGGCTTTATCGTACTTACCGACGCTCAGAACATGCCTCACACGAAGCTCGACAATGTCCTGTGTTATGAGACGCTTATCGGCGGCGAGCCGACCGAGTTCGAGTGGCCCGCGCTCGATGAGCGCGCGGCGTCGGCGCTTTGCTACACGTCCGGTACGACGGGCGATCCGAAAGGGGTTCTTTACAGCCACCGGGCCACGCTGCTGCATGCCTATGCTGCGCTGGCCCCCGACGTGATGAGCCTGTCCAGTCGCGACTGCGTTCTTCCGGTCGTACCGCTGTTTCACGTCAACGCCTGGGGCTCCCCTTACGCCGCTTTGATCGCTGGCGCGAAGCTGGTCATGCCGGGACCGAAAATGGGCGATGGCGAAGTGCTTTACGCGCTCCTCGAGGAGGAGGGTGTCACACTCGCACTCGGCGTGCCGACGGTCTGGCTGGCGCTCCTGCAGTACTGCCAGAAAACCGGCAGGCGTCTGAACAAGCTCGACCGAACGATTATCGGCGGCGCCGCCGTGCCGCGATCAATGATTGCCGCGTTTCGGGACAAGCACGACGTGGAGGTGCGCCAGGGATGGGGCATGACCGAAATGAGCCCACTCGGCACCATCAACACGCAGAAAGCCCGTCAGGAGCACCTAGGGCCCGAGGAGCAGCTCGACCTGGCGACCAAGGCGGGCCGCGGAATCTTCGGCGTCGAGATGCGCATCGTCGACGATGACGGCAACGTGTTGCCTTGGGACGGCGAATCGTTCGGTGCCCTGCAGGTCCGGGGACCGTGGATCTGCAACGATTATTTCAAGCTGGAGGGCAAAGGCGGAGCGCACACCGACGATGGCTGGTTCGGCACCGGCGATGTGGCCACGATCGACCCCGACGGTTACATGGCAATCACGGATCGCACAAAGGACGTCATCAAGTCCGGCGGCGAGTGGATCAGCTCGATCGAGCTCGAGAATACCGCGATGGGTCACGAGGCGGTCGCCGAGGCTGCAGTGATCGGGGTCGCGCATCCGAAATGGACGGAGCGCCCGCTGCTCGTGGCCGTCAAAGCCGAGGGCAAGGACGTCAGCAAGGAGGAGCTGCTCGCCTACTTCGACGGCAAGGTTGCCTCGTGGTGGGTTCCGAACGATGTCGTGTTCCTGGATGAACTGCCGCACACCGCAACCGGCAAGGTCAAGAAGATTGAATTGCGGCGTCAATTCGCCGAGTATTCATTACCCGACTGACAGCCGGCGGCCGGTACTCGTCAACTGCAAGGAGCAACAATGAGCGAACCAATGCGCCTCTATGGCCTTAAGGCCCTCGTGACGAGCGCCGCGGAGGGTATTGGCGAAGCCGTCTCACGCACGCTGGTAAAACACGGCGCTACGGTGCTCGCGGTCGATACGCCGCAGAGCGGCGTCGAGCAGCAGTTTGCCGGCGTCAAGGGCGTCGTGCCGATGCCGGCAAATTTCGGCGATCTCGGCCTCCTGCCCGACGTGATCATGCTCGGTGCCGAGCGTCTCGACGGGCTCGACATACTCGTGAACGAGTACCCGCTGGTTTTCAAGGCGCCAATTACGACGACGGACGACGCATTCCATAAGCTTCTGGACGCTCGGGCGGAGCTGATTCTGACCGCCTGTCGCGCGGCGTTGCCGCGTCTCAAAAAAAGCCCTGCGGGGCGTATCGTCAACATCGGCCTGCCCCGAAGTTTGTTCGCCGTGGACGCCGATGAGGCATTTGCCAAGGCCGAGCGGAACCTGTCGGACGTCACGCGGGCGCTTGCGGCAGAGACGGGCGAGTTCGGTATCACCGCGAACTACGTGCAGCCGGGCGCAATCATGACGGCGGCGAGCCGGCGGGTCTTCAAGAAAGACAAGTCGCTGCGCGATTCCTGCATAAGGCGTTCCGCGGCGGGCCGCCTTGGCGAGCCGATCGACGTTGCCAAGGTGGTGCAGTTTCTCGTCAGCGACGACGCGATGTTCGTCAGCGGCGCCGGCGTGCTCGTCGACGGCGGACCGAGCGGGGACTGAGCCGAGACAGGCGCGGGTTCGTGCACGCAGTCCTCGCCGATCTGATCACGCTTCTCGAACTCGAGCGCATCGAGGACAACATATTTCGCGGTGACAGCCGGGATATCGGGGGCGCCCAGGTTTTCGGCGGCCAGGTGCTGGGGCAGGCGCTATCGGCGGCGCAACACACCGTCCAGGGTCGCGTTGCACACTCCCTGCACGCCTATTTCCTCCGGCGCGGCGACATGGGCGCGCCGATCATTTACGACGTGGACCGAGCGCGTGACGGTGGCAGCTTTTCGAACAGGCGCGTCGTGGCCATTCAGCATGGCCGACCCATCTTCAACCTGGCCGCGTCGTTTCAGAAACCGGAGGACGGGCTGGAGCACCAGGCGGCAATGCCCGATGTAGCCGGCCCGGATGAGCTGCCGGACCTCGTCGAGATCGTGGCGGAACACGTCACAGAGTATCCGGCGAAAATGCGGCGCTTCATGGTGACCGACAGTCCTTTCGAAATCCGGCCGGTCGAGACGCCGAGTTTCCTGACGCGGGAGAAGCGTGCGCCACGCAAGCATCTGTGGTTTCGCGTGGCCGATCAAATCGGTGACGACAATGCCTTGCATCAGAATCTCCTGGCGTACTTTTCGGACCACGAGCTTCTCCCGACGAGCATGCTGCCGCACGGCCTGTCGATGCCGCGTGACGCGCTAATCATGGCGAGTCTCGACCACGCGCTGTGGTTTCATCGTACTTTCCGAATCGACGACTGGCTGCTGTACGCAATCGACAGCCCTAATTCGTCGGGCGTTCGCGGCTACGCGCGGGGGGAGGTGTTCTCCAAGGACGGCACGCTGGTCGCCTCGACCGCCCAGGAGGGGCTGATTCGAGTCATCGACCCGGCCGCGAAGCGACGCCGCTCGCACCCCCGCGAACAGAGCTGAGCGAAGGCGCGGCTAAACCGCCTCGAGTCTGCGGCTGAATCGCGCCGCATTTTCGACGTAGTGGTTGGCAGAGTCACGAATGGATTCGATTTCCGCCACGCTCAGCCTGCGCTTGACGCTGGCCGGCGCGCCGAGAATCAGCACGCCGTCCTCGAACGATTTGCCTTCCGTGACGAGCGCGTGAGCGCCGACGATGCAGTTGCTGCCGATCCTGGCACCGTTCAGGACAGTGCTGCCGATGCCGATCAGTGAGTCGTCGCCGATTTCGCAGCCGTGCAGCATCGCATGATGCCCGACTGTCACGCCACTGCCGATGACGAGCCGCAGGCCCGGATCCGTATGCAGGACAGCCCCGTCCTGAACGTTGCTGCGCGATCCCATTTCGATACGGTCCATGTCACCGCGCAGGACGCTTCCAAACCAGACGCTGGTTTCCGACTTCAGGAGGACGTTGCCGATGACCGCCGCCGTCGCGGCGATGAAATGACCCTTACCCTCGAGGATCGGCCGGGTATCGCCCAGCGCGTAAATCACCCGGCTTTACCCTGCGCTGCGACTGCGGCGGCCGCCTTTGCAATTGCCTCCGGGTCGCCGAGAAACTGCCGCGAAAGAGGTTTGAGCTCGTCGTCGAGTTCGTACGCGAGCGGTACACCGGTCGGAATGTTGAAGCCGGTAATTTCTTCGTCCGAAATCTTGTCGAGCATTTTGACCAGCGCGCGCAGGCTGTTGCCGTGCGCGGCGATCAGCACGTTCTTGCCGGCCGCAAGCGCCGGAGCGACAAGCTCGTTCCAACATGGCCGGACACGATCGAGCGTCGTTTTCAGCGACTCGGTAGCAGGCAGATTCGCGATTCCTCGGTAGCGCGGGTCGCGCGACGGGTGTCGCTCATCGCTTGCATCGAGTGCCGGCGGCGGCACGTCATAGCTGCGGCGCCAGATGTGCACCTGCTCCTCACCGTACTTGGCCGCCGTTTCGGCCTTGTTGAGACCCTGCAATGCACCGTAATGGCGCTCATTCAGGCGCCAGTCACGAAGGACCGGGATCCACATGCGGTCCATTTCGTCGAGCATGATCCACAGGGTGCGAATTGCGCGCTTGAGGACCGACGTATAGGCGATATCGAACTCGTAGCCGAGCTCGACGAGCAGGCGCGCCGCCTCGATCGCCTCCTCGCGGCCTCGTTCGGTCAGATCGACGTCGGTCCAGCCGCTGAACAGATTTTTCAGATTCCAGTCACTCTGACCGTGACGGCAGAGCACGAGCTTGCCAGCCATATGAACTCCTGTGTGCTTTCGGATCAGGCGTCGAGTAACGCCCGAAGTTCGCGCATCGCGACCGACAGGGTAGCAAAATCGACCTCGTTGCGGAGCTTCATGTCGGAAATGATGTTGCAAAAATGATCGACCGCAGCGGACCGCTCGGAAAGCCAGCGGTTGGCCGCGGTCACCGGGTTCTTCGTACTCTTTTGCTGCAGGATCTGCTCGGCGATATCGCGACGAACGCGATAAAAGTCGTCGCGCAGATGGCTGCGCGCCGCCGCCTGCCAGCGCCCTTCGACCTTCAGGTCTTCCGCATACGTGTGCAGCCAGTAAATTTCGAGCGACTCGTTGATCGTCGAGTAGATTCTTGCCGTATCCAGGACATCGCGCTTGTAGATATAGCTCAGATCGGCGATATCCAGCGCGGCGCGGGTCAGGAGCAAGGCCGACATCCGGTTTGCCAGCGACTCCGAGACACCCATGGCTATAAATTCGGCCGCGGCCGTTTGATGTCGTTGGCGGGCGGCCGGCGACATGATTTTGCCCGTCCGGGTGTAGATCGCAATGACATTGGACTTGAGTCGCTCCACCGTCGACTCGATCTCCAGCTTGTCGCCGAAGTGTTCGATGAGCCAGTAGCAGACGTGGCGCAACGTGCGACTGACTTCGAACATCATCGCGAGCTGGGCACGGGCGGGTATCTTGTTGTCGAGCGATTCGATCGTCTGCAGGAGAGAGCGTGCGCGACACACCTGGCGCGCCACGACGTAGGCGCGGGCAGTGGTCGTCACCCCGGCCTCGGTTTCGGTCTGCACGCGCTTGACGAATGCCGGTCCCATCCGGTTGACGATGTCGTTTGCGACAAGCGTCGCAAGGATCTGTCGGCTCAGTCGATGGCCCGGCAGCAAGTCGGCGTATCGCCGCCTGAGCACCGTCGGAAAATACCGCAAGGGGTCGACGACCAGAAAATCTTCCAGCGATTCGCCGGACTTTATCAAACCGTCGTACAAATCGATCTTCGCATAGCTCAAGACGACGGCGAGTTCCGGACGCGTAATTCCCAGCTTGCGCGCCCGACGGTCTTCTATCTCGGTCTCATCGGGCAGGTGCTCCAGGCTGCGATCCAGGAGCCCGGTCTTCTCGAGATTTGCGATCAGGCGCGCGATCTCGTCGATGCGCTCGACCGAGCGGATCTCGCTCATACTGATGGCCTGGGTCTGCAGGTAATTGTTGCGCAGCACGAGCTCGGCGACGTCGTCGGTCATCGACGCAAGCAGCTCGTTGCGCTTTTTCCGTGACATGCCTTTGTGTTTTGCAACATCGCTAAGCAGGATCTTGATGTTGACCTCTCGGTCAGAGCTGTCGACGCCTGCCGAATTGTCGATAAAATCGGTGTTTATCCGGCCTCCGGCCAGGCTGTATTCGATCCGCGCACGCTGTGTGAGCCCGAGATTGCCGCCTTCGCCGATTACGCGGCAGCGCAGCTCGTCGGCATTCACGCGCACGGCGTCGTTGCTGCGATCGCCGACATCGGCGTGGCTTTCAGTGCTGGCCTTCACGTACGTGCCGATACC
>JBFJOC010000043.1:0-21485 GCA_041617855.1 Woeseiaceae bacterium
GCTCGCCCCCGGGCTCACATCACCGCCCGTGGTGTTGAGCACGTCGTCGAAGCGCAGCACCGCATTTTGTGATTTCTCGGCGACGTACAGGTGCATGCCGTCGAATGCGAGATCCACCGGGTTGCCGAGGGCGGTCGCGCCGGCCAGCGCATCGTTGCCGTCGTTGATCTGCGCGGCTACATCCACCACGCCGTCCGCCGAGCCGGCGCTCGACAACAAGAACACCTTGCCGTCGGTTGCGAGGCTGCTGTTGCCGATATCGGAGACAATCAGCATGTCGGTCGCGCCTCCGATGTGCACGATGCCGTGCAGATTGCTGGCCAGGGCCGTGCCCGTCGACGTCGGATAGCGCGGCGTGATGACCCGAGCCGGGCCGTTGATGCCTTCCGTCGCAACGAAGTTGTCGAATACATTGACAGTCCCGCCGGTCATCGCGACGAACAGCCGGTCGGCTTCCGGATCGTAATCGAGATCCCAGGGACGCTCAGCCAGCGCCGCCTCGAACAATGGCACCGTGTCGCCGGACGCTTCGGCGCCAAATATCCGAATCGCGGGCGCCGAGGCATCGGAGTCGGCAACCATGATGAGCCCGAGCGCAT
This sequence comes from Woeseiaceae bacterium, assembly GCA_041617855.1. GTDB lineage: Bacteria > Pseudomonadota > Gammaproteobacteria > Steroidobacterales > Woeseiaceae > UBA1847. Next base: position 600 of record JBFJOC010000043.1, read on the forward strand.
CGTCGATTTCGATCCCCTTCGGGCTGCCGAGTCCGGTGTTGAGTCCCTGTATGACCCGATCGCGTCCCTGCGACGCCGTATCGCCGTCGCGGCCTGTAGCGGCCCGATTCAGCACGTAGATGCCGCCATTTTGATCATTGCCGTCATCGAAGGTCACATAGGCGTCACCGGTCTGGCTGAATACGAGATTTTCCAGCGCAGCGCCCGATGCCAGCCCCGCCTGAACCTGATCCAGCGCGGGCGTGAAGCGGACCAGGTCTTGGGCGGCGTTCGCGCCGGCCGGATTCGACACCGACGCGATTGCCGTGGGCGTAAACATCGCCGTGTCGTCGAGGTCGGTGACATCCGGCAGCATGCCGCTACCCACCGAGGACGGACCCAGCGCCAGCGCCTGCGGCTTGACGGACACAACCGCGAGATCGGCCGCCACGTCGCCGCCCGGCCCGCCGAAAATATCCTCGTAGGCAAGAATGACGTCGTTCGCGTAATCCGCGACGCGCGCTTCGCTGCCGTACAGCACGATGTCGACCGGGTCGCCCAGGCCACTTGCCGGTCCCTCGATTGCGAGCACCGCGTCCTGGGGTCCGGAGACCGTGCTCGCATCGGCAATGACGAGGATCCTGCCGTCGTCGTTCACACCCATAGTACCGACGTCGGTGACAACCAGGCGGTCGCCCGCGGCATCGTACGCAATGCCGTGCAGGCTCGTCGCTCCGGCCGGTGTGATGGTTCTGCTGCCTGCCGTCGAGTAGCCGGCCGCGACGAAGTCGTCGACGACCTCGACCGTGCCGTTACTTACGGCGATGAACAGGCGATCGTTCGCTTCGTCGTAGGCAACGTCTGTCGGCTCGTTTGCTAGTAAAGCGCTTGCGATTGACACACCCTCTCCGCCGACCGCGGTGCCGAACACCTCGATGGCAGCTCCGTCGAAGTTCGCAGCAAAGAGCAGTCCGGCACGGTGCGCAATCGCGATGCCGCGAAGCGACGCCGAATTGGTTGCCGGAATCTCACGATCGGTCCGGGCGTCGAACGTCCCTGCGTCGGGTCGCCGGTCGAAGCGGTTGATGACTCGCAGGCTGCCCGGAGGCCCGTTGAGATCGCCCACCACATACAGATTGTCGGAGAGGTCAATAGCGATACCCCGATTGTTTCCGGCCTCGAACGTGCCCAGAGTTTCAAGGTCCTGATCGAGCCGATCCACCTTGCCGGCGTTAGTCTGGCCGTTGTGCACGACGTAGACATCGACGGCCGAAAACGTCGGCGGCGGAGGTGGCGGCGGCTCCGGCGGGGGCGGAGCATCGCTCCCGCCACCGCACGCGGCCAAAAATATGCCGGCGGTCACGGTCGAACCTAGCCCGGCGAGCCGTGCCGTAGGTATTGATCTCGTCGGTCCTTGAGTCATGATCTTTCTCCATAGTTCACTCACATGATCCGCGACCCGAAGGCCGCAGGCCGGGCTCGGTAGGTATCGCATGTCGGCGAGCTCAGGCGGGCGCGATGTTGCGGTCTTGCGCGAGCCCGCGCATCGGCTGCCTGGCAGGTCATTTCTGGGGTGATTACCCCAGTGATCTCGCTGCAGCACGCATGATTACGGGCGTTGTTCGATTCGGATCGGACCGGGATCGAAACGCCAACTTATTGCATTTGTGACGCAGTCCACAGTTTTTGAGGATCACTCAACGGCGTTTGCGAAACTGCGGCCGATCAGCAGGGGTCGGGGCCGGCGTCAGGTCGGATCCGGGAGCAGCCCCTTGCGCGCGGCGTAACGGACGATGTCAACAGTAGTGTGCAGGTCCAGCTTGTTCATCATGTTCGAACGGTGATGGTCGGCTGTTTTCGGCGCCACGCCCATGATCGCGGCGATCTCCTTGGTCGTCTTGCCTTCGATGACCAGGTGAAAAACCTCGCGTTCACGATCCGTCAGCGAGCCGTACGGGTCTGCCGCAATTTCGGCCGGGCGCTGAAACTGCTGCGCAAGGACTCGCGTGGCCTGAGGCCCGAAGCACACCCCACCATCGGCGATCTTGGTAATTGCGTCGGTCAGCTCGGTCGATGCACTATCCTTGACCAGGTACCCCGATGCGCCGGCCTGCACGAGCGGCACGATGTATTCCTCGTCCTCGTGGACCGTCAGCACCAGGATGCGCACTTTCGGCAGCGCCTTGTGTATGCGGCGAACGGCCTCGAGGCCGCTCAGCCTGGGCATCGTCAAATCGATGACGACGATGTCCGGTTTCGTGCTGAGGGTCTTTTCGACAGCCTCGAGGCCATCGGCTGCCTCAGCCACCACTTCGCAGTTTGGCGCATCGGTCAGTATTCTGACAATACCCTCACGCACGATCTGGTGATCGTCTGCGACGAGCGTTCGAATCGAGCGTGTCATGCGTCGGGATCCGGAATTACCAGCACGACGGTAGTCCCGCCATCCGGCGTCGACTCGATCGCGAGCACGCCGCCGAACAGCTCCGCCCGATCGCGCATGCCGCGAACGCCAAATCCTTTGTCGCTCGACGCCAGTATCTCACCGACATCGAAGCCGTTACCGTCGTCCTCGATGACGACTCGCAGGGCATCGTTGTTATACGTCACGGCGATTTCGACATTTGTCGCCTCCGCATGCTTGACAATATTGGTCAGAGCCTCCTGGACCACGCGAAAAACGAGCGTTTCCGTGAATTGTCCCGGATGACACTCAGCGTCGGGCCACGACAGGCTCACGTCGAGTCGGCTTGTCTCCGCTATCGTGCGGGACAGCCACCTCAGCGACGCCTCGAGGCCGAGGTCGTCCAGCACCGAGGGGCGGAGGGCTCGTGACATGGATCGTACTTCCGCGAGCGCCGATTCTGCCAGCGAAATCGCCTTCTCGACGTCGGGATGCTGATTGTCGAATCCGGCCGAGTGCTGTATGTGGTTGATGAGAGCCGTCAACAGCTGACCGACGCCGTCATGCAGCTCGAGCGCGAAATTGCGCCGTTCTTCTTCCTGAACCTGCCAGACAGCGCGTGCGAGGCGCCTGAAGCGGCCCTCGCCGCTCGCGAGTTGACGGACAAGCTGTTCATTCTCCGCCGAGATCTGCCGGACTCGTTCGACGATCTCGTTGAGCGATGCACCGGTCACAATTTGGGTTTCGAGTTTATCCGCGGTCATCTTCGATTCCGGTTTGGTTCACGATGCTGCGCACCTCCGAGAGCCTGGCAAACGCCTCTTTTTCCTCCGGCTGCAAACGGGCAAATGCGCGCGCGACGGCCTCGCCGGCGCGATGCCAGTGATTGTCTGCCGCCTGGCCGTTGCCCTCCGCCATCATCGCCCTCGCAAGCAACAGGTGAGCAAAGTAATCCCCGTTGAATTGCTGTCCGGCGGCGTCCAAAGCCAGGATGTCGCGGATTACCTTCGCGCCATCAGCGTGCCTGCCGTCAGCCATGAGTGCCGCTCCCAGCGCAATCCCGGCTTGCAGCTGCAGAGGTCGATGTCCCAATTGCCGCGCAGCATCATAAATATCAGCGAGCCCCTCGGAAGAACCGTTTTCGATGATTTCCCTAGCAAGCCTTACTTCCAAAACCGCGAGGCGCTCACCGCTCGCCGTCGCTTCCGCTAGCGCACTTTCCAGCAACGACGTCGCGTCTGCGTCATTGCCCCGCGCCGCCTGCAGCTCGGCGTCGACTCTGAATAGCAGGGAGCGGCGGGCACGCCCGGAATCCTCTGCGAGTAACTGTCGCGCCTCGTCGATGGCGGCGTCGGCAGCACCCCACATGCCGAGATCGAGCATGAGCTGTGCATTCCGTAACGTGAATTCAGCGAAACCCCTGGTATCGGATACGTCGCGGAAAATTCGCAGCGCCTCCGCGTATGCTTTGACGCTCGCATCGTAGCGTGCCTGAAGATGCCGAACGCGACCGATGTAGCCATTGGCCACGGCTATCGCGATCTCATCACCAAGCTCTCGTCCGAGTCGCAGCGATTCGAGGAGTGCCTTTAGCGAGTCGTCAAATCGGCCGCGAGCAATCTCGAGGATACCGCGAGCCTGGTACGCAAGCATGCGGCCTTCGGCGTTATCGGTCGCCTCGTAGATTGCCAGCGCCTGATCATTGTAGACAGCGGCGTTGTCGTAATCGCCGTGCAGGTAGTATGCATAGCCGACGTTGTTGTAGCTTTCTGCCAGCGCGCGCTGATCGCCGAGATCGCGACGCAGGCGCAGTGCCTCACGGTAATGGGACAAGGCGGCGTCGAAGCGGCCGCGCTGCTCCTCGAGATAGCCGAGCTCGTTTACAAGGTTCGCAACGGTCCACAGATCGCCGATCTCGGACAACTTCTGCCGCGCGGCCAGAAGGCCCGCCCGTGCCCCGTCGTAGTCACCCGATTCGATCTGAATGCTGGCTAGATTCGCCAGCGTAGTGGCGACGCCGCGTTCGTCGCCGATTCGTTCCCGCAACGCTATGGCCTCGCGGTAGTACGCCGCAGCCTGCTCGAGGTCGCCAAGCTGCGCCTCGGCGATTCCGAGAGCATTCGTAACATCCGCCTTCCCCTGCAGATTGTTCAGCCGGTTTTGTATAACGAGCGCCTTGACCAGATAATCGCTTGCGGCTCGATCGGCATTGCCCTGCAAAATGGCGTATTTGCCGAGAAGGTACCAGGCCTGCGGATGGTCGGGACTCGATGCGACGACCGCGCGCAGCAATTCGTCGGCCAGGCCGAGTTCGCCGCTTTCCCCGTGGATCTCGGCGAGCATGAATTTCGCTTCGGTGTCGCCCGGAAACTGCGCCAGCAGACGATCGAGCTCGCTCTTGGCAGCTTCGAAATTCCCGGCGAGCGCAGCACGGCGGGCACGCACCATCGCGGCCGTCCGCCCTGAGCCCTCGGGAAGACCGCGGACTGCTCTGTCCGCGGCCATCAAGGCCTCGCTGTCTCTGCCCAGGCGCGCCAGCGCCTGCCCGAGCTGGTCCCACGCCAGCGCGAAGTCCGGCGACAGCTCGACCGCCCGCCGAAGCGGCTCGATCGCTGCCAATGCGTTGCCGTTCGACAGTCTATTCAAACCTTCGGCGTACGTGCGCAAGGCCGCCGGATCAGCATCCACTAATACGGAACCCGACTCCGCGGGCGCGGCTTCGATCGCGTCGAGCAGTTCGGGGGCCAGAGCGGCGGTCGCGCCAAAAACCCTGGCCGCGTCGGCAACGTCGCGGCTGGCCTTGTGCAGGGATTCGCCCGAGCTTGCAAGCCTCAGGCTTGCCTCGAGCCGGTAACTCGTGCCGAGTTGCTGCAGCCTGCCCGTGACGAGGAAGTCAGCGTCGAGCAGATCGCCCAGCAGTGCCAGATCGTTGCTGTCGAGATCGGCAACGTCCATCCGCAAATCGCGTAACGTCGTGTGCACTCGCCGGCTGTCGACGATGCGAACGTCCGGACTGACTACGAGATTTTCACTGAGAAGTTCGCCAAGCCCCGTCGCGAGGCTGTGTGGATTTGCGTCGTCCGTTGCCACGCTGAATGGTAATGCCGCAACCGTGCGGACGACCGGCGGCGCTGCATCACTACCGATCTCGGTGCGACCGGTCCAGAATGTCGAGATCGCAACGCCGACGACAAGCAGTGTAAAGACCCCTACAACATATTTCGCCGGACTTTTCCTAAGGGGGTTCAGGACGCGCCTTTCGCGAAGGTCCTGCGCGAGCTCGGCGGCGCTTTGATAGCGATCGTCGGGTTCGGCCTGCAGACAGCGGTGAATAATGCTGCGTACGCCGGCCGGAACGTTGATGCCGGTCGTGGATATGTCCGGCGGTTCGCCGAGCGCGCGCTGCGCCAGAAGCTCTGCGGCGGTTTCCCCGGTAAACGGCCGGCACCCGCTCAGCATCTCGTAAAGCAGCAGCCCGAGTGCATAGATATCCGCGCGGCCGTCGACCTCGCGACCACGCACCTGTTCGGGCGCAAGGTAGTCGAGTGTACCGACGATGGTGCCCGTCTTCGTCAGTCCGTCAGTTGCTAAGGAGCGGGCGATTCCGAAATCCGTGAGGTATGCATTCGCGCCTGCAACGAGGACGTTGCCGGGCTTTATGTCGCGATGCACGATGTCCGCATGGTGCGCTTCGGCCAGCGCGTCCGCGAGATCGGCAGCAATTTGTAATGCGCAGTCTACGTCCAGTCGCTGCTCCTCCTCGAGCAGCTGCTTGAGCGACCGGCCAGCGACGAAGTCCATCGTAATGTAGTGCATGTCATCGAACTCACCGATGTCGTGAATCCGCACCACATTTCGATGTGAAACCTGGCGGGCGAGGATCAGCTCTCGCTGAAAACGCTCCAGCCCGCCGTCACCGCTGGCCGTGTCGGCACGTAGGATTTTGAGAGCGATATCAATGCCGAGCTTCGTATCCCGGGCACGGTAGACCATTCCCATTCCGCCGACGCCAAGAAGTTCTTCGATGCGGTAACGATCCGAAATGAACGTGCCGTCGGGCACGATACGGGTTCCGGATAATTCGGTCTGTGTCCGGTCGTCGCTCAAGTAATTTCGATTCCGTCTGCAGCAATTGCGACTTTGTCAGCTACGCGGACTTCGGGCAACTGAGAACGTATTTTTTGGATGAGTGGCCCATCGTATGCGCCCTCCCGGATGAGTTCGGTCGGGAGCAGCGCATGCAAATCGACGATGTCGTCGCGTACGCGCGCGGCACCCATAACGAGCGCCGCGTGGTTCGCGAGCGCCTGCATGATATCCAGATCGAGCTGCGTGTAGCTGTGCCCGGGTTTGCTGCTGTCGACGTAAATTACACCGATTGTGTGATCGCCAACGCTGAGCGGTACGCAGGCCAAAGCCGAGATGCCGCCACTGACGATGCTCGCCTGTCCGGCAAGCGCCGCGTCGAGGCCGATGTTGCAGGATACGACCGGCTCGCGCCCCGCAAAAGCACGCTTGACAACGGTGTTGCTGCCCTCGAATCGCAACGCGTCGGCTGGCTCGCTCGCCTCGATGTGAAACTCGCCGGAATCCCGATGCAGCATGATGAACCCACGCTCAGCCCCTGCAATCTCGATCATCGACCGGAGGACACGCATTGCAAGGGCGGGGAGGCTTTCATCGGGCCGAAACTGCCGGCTCAACGCGATCGACGTGTCCCAGCGACGGGACGCCGTCTCCCGGTCAGCAGCTCTGCGGTCTTCCGGGACAATGTCAAATCGGCACAACAAACCACCGAATTCGATCCACTGTCGGCCATCGAGGACTTGTCTTGCGATTCGGCGACCGCCGACGAATGTGCCGTTTTTGCTCCCGAGGTCGGCCAGCTGCCAACCTGATCCCGAGTGCTGTATGACGGCATGCCGTCGAGACAATCGGCGGTCGTCCAGGTGCAGCGAACAGCGCGCGTCGCGGCCGATGAAATATTCGGTTTGACGATCGAGATAGTACTGCTGCGTCGGCCGCTCGGGATTGTAGACGGTCAGCCGCGCGAGCATTGCATGTCGTTGGGCCCGTTAGTTGTTCAGGGCCAGGGTCAGGCTAAAACGCGCCGTGCCTGCGGCCGCACGTAGCTGGCCGGCCACGTTCGGTAGATTGTGAGCAGCTGCCCATACGTTCGGGATACTTGCCCCCGCGTTCTTGACCGCTTTCGCGAATTCCTCGACGTACGTCACGGCCGCGACGAGGTTACCGGCAGCGTATGCATCCTCCGCTCCGGTGAGCAGGCTCGAGAGTTGTGCATACGTACCGGCATCGATTTCCGTTTGATACGACGTCAGGAGCGACCGTACAGCGCCAAGCTTGTCTCCCGCTGCCGCTACCGGTGTGCGGGTCTCGATGACGATCAGAAATTCGGAGAAATTGCCTTTCGTTCCCCTGCTGCGGTAACTGCCGGCGCCGTGCGCGGTCGTGACGTCTGCAAATGCACCACCGAGCGGCGATGAATACATGCGCAGCGGTGACGCGACTGCGAACTCGAGGTCATGCGTGTACAGCTCGACGTCGACGGTTCCGCTGAAGCTGAGGCCCATGTTCGGGTCCGGCTCGATGCGCAATAACAGCGGAAAGCCCGCGGGTATACCGCCAACGTTGCTGCCGAGGCGACTCAACAGCGCCGGATCCAGAGGATTGATGGCGAACGCGCTGACGTTGAGGCTCGTAGCGCTGAGGCCGACCACGTTTTCGAACGTGATCGTCAGCTCGGCGGAGAAGCCGCCAGGGATTTCGAGATCAGCCGAGTAGACGTTGTCGCTGATCGAGACATTGAGCGGCTCGGCGGCCTGGGCACTCAGGGGGATGGCGATGCTCAGCACCGCAACGCAAATAGTGCGCAAAATCAGGCGCTTGGCCATCAAATCCTCCCACCGCGCTCGCGTACTGTGCCGCGAGGCTCGCCCAGTTGGGATACTTAATAATAGAATCATAAGTAACCGTCTGCCACCATTTCCCAGGGCGGCGCGGGTTGCCAGGTCGTCCGGCTGTGCTGGCTCCTGGATATTGTCAAATGGACCCGCCGATGCCCGAGCGAAAAAAAGACCGGGAGATTTGTATCCCCCGGTCCCAGATGTTGAGACTTCGGAGTGCCCTAGGGGCCGATTATCGGGCCAATTCCGTCGGCAAATCCGTGCCGAACGTCTCAAACTCGGCACCTGACCTCACGGTCGGACCTGCTGCGCCCCGAGGCCAGTGCATGGCTCGATTTCTCCTGCCCCGGAATGCGCCCTTCGATCCGATACGTTCCGGCGAGCGCTGCCGGAACGACTGCCATAGGCCCGGTTAGCGTCGGCACCGATACTGTATCCGGAGTCCCATTGGACGCGTAGACGCTGATCGCTAAAAAATCTCCCAACGCGCTGCGAACGTAGACATTTCCCGGTGATCATGATCCGCAGGGCTCCTGGCTTGCTGTTGCAGCTAGTCGTGACCTTCGTATTTGCTGTTGTTCGCGGCTACCTCTGCCGCTGCGGCCCGAGCTAAATGATTTGAGTTGACCCCTGGAAACGTATTGGTCCGCTGCGCTACGACAAACGTGCTCGGCGAATCGCCGAACGCCTGCGGGGCTACTGTGGAAAGCGCACCGCTCGTATCGTCGATCGGAACGGCCTGCTCCGCCCTGATCGAAGTGGACGCCGCCGCGATCGACGCGATTACCAGAATCGCCGCGACCGTCGCGATAATGACCGCTTGTTCCCGTCTTGGTGTGCAGAATCTCACGCGCCACTCCATCGCTGTTAGTCTCGAGTAGTCACCATTGTGTCTGCCGGGGACTCGCCCGACCATCGGGCAAGTGCCCCAGACGGCGTGGGGGAAATACCCCAGGCGCTTTGGGCACGTACTCGTCGATTTGCGTCCCGACACGTTACACTGCGCCGATGGAAACGTCGCCGTTCATGACCCGTGAGGTGCGCTGGTTCTTCGATGCCGACAGCGAGGAGGCTCGAGCACTCGAGAGCTGGTTCCAAGCTTGTGCCCCGCTGCCACAGGACTCGTCGGTGCGCCCGCCTGTCTGGCAGGATCGCGCGGGCCACGAGCCCGACATCTATCTGCTGCTGCCAGGCCACAACGACATGGGCATCAAGTGGCGGGAGGGTCTGCTGCAAATCAAGGGCCGCATAGAGGCGGCCGCCATCACCAGCGAATTCGGCCCGCACCTGGGCTACGTCGAGCGTTGGAGCAAATGGTCGTATGCGGGGCTACCGCCGCCCTACCGTGATCTGTTTCGGCGCGATTCGGACACCGGTCTTGGCTGCGTAGCGGTAGAGAAGCGCCGGGCGCTTCGTCTTGCGGAATTCGACCTGGCCGCAAAGAGCGCGCGCGAGGTCGGCGCAGATTCCTGCGTAGACCGCGGGCTGGTGATCGAACTTGCCGCAGTCGGCGTACGGCAGCACCGCTATTTTACGCTGTGCTTCGAGGCATTTCCCGACGACGGCGCCGTGAAGCTGCTGTTTGACAGTATCGTCGAGACGTTCCTGGCAGATTTGTCGGAAGTCCGTCTCGACGCGGAGCACTCCCTGTCCTATCCGGCGTGGCTCGCGAGGCATTCGGCATAGCGCCGGGCACCCGACCGCGGGTCCGCATCGGCCGAACCCGCAGCCGCGCTTGGCTCAGGCCGCTTTTGCGATCTCGGCGATGTGCTCGACGTCCGTGCCGCAGCAGCCGCCGACCACGTACAGCCCGAATGCTTTTTTCATCGCCGCGACTTCCCCTGCAAGCGCCTTCGGATCCCCACGATCGAGCTCCGTGCTGTTGTCGAGCTCCTCGTGGCTTTTCTTCGACGCGTTGGCCCTGAAGCCTTTGAACCGGTCGATCCAGCCTGCACCGTCATCGGCAGCTCGCGTCAGCGTCGGATTCAGATGCGTCGGATGCGCGCAGTTCACCATGTAGTACAGTGGCGGCGTCCCGCTCGCGTTATCAACCCGATCAATGAAGTCGCCAAGCCGGGAACCGTCGGGGAGCCGGCCGTCAGTCTCAACGGTCGGGGAAACGATTATCGGCAGGTTAACGCGCGCTGCCGCGCGGGCAATGCCTATGGCTTCGTTCGCAGTCGTCATGGTCAGGGCGCAGAGCAGGTCTATACCGGTCTCGGCCAGGGCATCGATCTGCGTCTGATGATAGCTGTGCGCGCTTTCGATGCTCGGTGCTGCGTCGCCCACCTGGTAACCGTCACCGCGCGGACCGATATCGCCCACGATCAACACCGGAAAATCCCCCGCGCCGCATGCGTTCCCGTTTCGCCATTCGGCCACCGCTGCTTTTGTCCTGGAAACTGCAAGCTCGTTCAGACGGCCGACATCCGACGGCTCATAGCCGAGCGCCTCAACGTAGTCGGGATGTGCGCGCCAAACCAGCGAATCCAATAGCAGACCGTGACCGGACGATGCGACCACAGACAGCAACGGTCGCAGATAGTCGGCCTCGAGCTTCGCCAGCTGGTCCTCGTCTTCGAACACCTCGAAGGCGCAGAACTCGCGTAGCTCGAATCCCTGCTGAAACAGCAGGTAGGTCTCGGTACCGGCCGCCGTGGTAAAGCTCTTTTCGGTCAAGAGCCGGGTGACAGAGTTGTTCATGTCGACCTCCTCTTGTCATCAGTTTAGCCAATGCCGATAGAGATGCGAGAAGCCCTCAAAGGGTTTAACCGGCGCCGCTGAATACCAATACGGCCTGTCGCGCCTACAGGCCCGACGATTTGATGACCAGCATCTTGTCAATCCACATGTCTTCCATCGTGTAAGGAATGCCGCCGGTACCGAGCCCCGACTCTTTGAGGCCGGCGAACGGCATCGCGTCGTCGCGGAATGCGGAGTGGTCGTTTATCATGACGGCCGACGCGTCGAGGCGCTTGTACAGCCGCATCGCAGCATCGATATCATTTGTAAATGCCGCCGCCTGAAACGCGACGGGGAGCGAGTTTGCCCGGTCGATCGCGGCATCGATGTCGTCGTAGTCGTACACGCAGACCACCGGTGCGAAAATCTCCTCCCTGCTGACGCGGACATCCGCCGGCGGGTTGAAGAGCACCGTCGGCGAGAAACAGCTTGCCGAGATTCTTTCGCCCCCACACAGCACCTCGGCGCCCGCATCGGCTGCTTCACGAACCCATTCGGCAACGCGATCGACTTCTGCCGGACGAATCAGCGGGCCGATGTCGGTATTCGACTCCTCGGGCGGACCAACGACGAGCTTTCGGGCACGGTCCGCCAGCGCGTCGGCGAAGCGACGGGCATCGTCCGCCGGTGCAAACACCCGCTGCACCGACACACATACCTGGCCGGCGTGATAGAAGCCGCCTTTGAGCACCGCCTCGAGCGCAGCATGACTGTCATAGGGGTCCGCCAGAATGACCGGCGCCACGCCACCGTGCTCGAGCGCACAGCGTGTGCCCGGCGCGAGCCGGGAGCGGAGCATCCAGCCGACGCGCGCGCTCCCGATGAAGCTGACGAATGCGGCGCGGGCATCCGTAACGAGCTGTTCGGCGGTCGCGAGATCTTTGGCGACGAGCGCCTGGCACCACGCGTTCGCGAGGCCGGCTTTCCGGAGGATCTCGACGAAGCGCAAGCACGACAACGGCGTGTCCCCGGCCGGCTTGACGATGACGGGACAGCCCGTCGCAACCGCCGGGGCCACCTGATGCACGATCAGGTTGAGCGGGTGATTGAACGCGCTTACTGCAACAACGACGCCGACGGGCTCCTTCTGGGTGAACGCCACGCGACCCGTCGTTGCCTCGGTCGTGCCGACCGGAATGACCGAGCCTGGTTCGGCCCGCAGCGTTTCCGCGGCCAGCCGCACGCCGTCGATCGCGCGCAGCACCTCGACTTTAGAATCCCGGTACGGCTTGCCGCCCTCGCTGGCCGCGAGCAGCGTCAGCTCCTCGACCTGCGATGCCATGATCGCTGCGGCGTTCTCCAGGATCTCGACGCGCGCAGGAATCGACAGCCACGCGCCACGATCACGAGAGAGCCTGTACGCGGCGGCAAGCGCGTCGTCAACGTGTGACGGGCCCGACGTCGCGACCGTGGCCAGCTCGCGACCGTCATAGGGCGACGTGACCGCCAGCGTACCCGCCGGCTGCCGGTCGCTTTCCAGCATCAGATCGGACATTGGATCTCGCCGAGCTTTTTCGTGAGCAGCTGGTTTTCTCGATAGTCGATCGGAATCACGACCAGGCTCGGGCCCGATTCGTCGAATGCGATCTCCAGCGTACCGGCGAGGTCGACCGATTTGCTCACGTAGTGGCCGTGCCAGCCGAACGCGTGTGCGAGCCCGCGCCAGTCCGGGTTGCCGAATGACAGATCCGTATGTCGGCCGAAATGCGTCTCCTGCTTCCAGGCAATCAGGCCGTACTCGTTGTCCTCCCAGACCATGACGACGATGTTGCTGCCGAGCCGCGCCGCGGTCTCCATTTCCTGCACGTTCATGAGAAAACCGGCGTCGCCGGCGATCGCAAGCACGCGACGATCGGGATGCACGATGTTCGCGCCGATCGCGCCGGGCAGTGCAAAGCCCATCGAGCAGAAGCCGTTCGGGATCAGGCAGGTGTTCGGTTCGTGGCACTGGTAGTGCCGGGCGATCCACATCTTGTGCGCCCCGACGTCGGATATCAGGATATCCTCCGGACCCATCACCGTTCGCGCATCCCAGAGCGCTTTCTGCGGCCGGATCGAGCCTTCGGTGCGGTCGTCCTTGAACTCCGCAATGTCGTCCGCCATTTTGGCACGCACTTCCCGCTGCAGCACCAGGTCGAAATCCGGAATGCCCTGCTGTTCCACTCGCTCGTTGAGCATCCACAGCGCATGGGCCAGGTCACCGACCAGCTCCGTCTCCGGGTGGTAATGCTCATCGATTTCCGCCGGCCGGAAGTCGATATGCAGCACGCGCTTGTCGCGTCCCGGATTCCAAAGCTCCGGATGGTATTCCACCATGTCGAAGCCGAGCGTGATGACGAGATCCGCATCGTCAATCACGCGATTGACGCGATCCTTCGTACCGAGCCCCACGGTGTACAGGCAGTACTCTGCGTCCATGTCGACGCTGCCCTTCGCCATGAACGTGCTGATTACGCCAATGCCAGTTTTCTCGCAAAACAGCCTTAGCTGCCTGCTCGCACGCCTGCGTATGCAGCCGTTGCCCGCGATGATCACCGGCCGTTTAGATTCGCGGAGCATTGCAAAGGCGATATCGACGATCTTGTCGTCGGGCACCGACCGGCGGAAACGTCTTGGTGCAAGCGGGCGTGCGTTTGTGTCATGAGTGGCGATATCTTCGGGGAGCTCGATGTGCACGGCCCCGGGCTTTTCCGTTCGCGCCACGCGCACGGCCTTGCGAACGATTTCGGGAATCGTCTCGGCATTCAGTATCGACGTTGCCCATTTCGTGACCGGGCGAAACATGCTGACGACGTCCATGATCTGGTGCGACTCCTTGTGCAGGCGATCTGTCGATCCCTGGCCGGTAAGCACCAGCATCGGTGCGCGGTCCATATTCGAATCCGCGACGCCCGTGATCAGGTTTGTCGCGCCCGGACCCAGCGTGCCGAGCGCGCCGGCTGGATTGCCGGTCAGCCGGCCGTAAACCTCCGCCATGAACGCAGCACCCTGCTCGTGCCGCGTGAGCACGAAGCGGATCGAATCGGACTTCTCCAGAGATAGCATGAAGTCGGCATTCTCCTCGCCGGGAACGCCAAAAATGTACTCGATGCCCTCCTCTTCGAGGCATTTGACCAGCAGATCGGATGCTTTCATGGTGCTCCCTCGTGCGCATTAAAATTGGTTTTCGAGACGGGCCGGGAATTGCCTGTGATGCCCGGCCGGGCGCGACGCGCTCAAATCCGTCCGGGTATCCCGCGGTCGCAAAAGCCTCGTCAATCTGAAGTCTAGACCAAACCACCACGAGGATTATTTCAGTGCGGTAAAACTGAAATGTGACCAGCATGCGATAGCGCCAGTGGATCCGTCCCCGGTCGACCAATACGGGTCACCGGGCCGTCTTTTTGCCCCGGGGCTGCAGCGTTTCCTTTATTCGATCGATGCGCGTTGCTAGTCTTGGGTTTTCATCGTCGCCGTCGTCCCGATTTTCCGGTTCCTGCCGCATCGCAGGCCATACCAAAAAGAGAATGTCATAGCCCGAAACCCGGCAACGCCCGCCTCACCGAGCACGCGATATCACGCGATCGACATCCTTCGCGCCGTGATGATCATGATCGTCATTTTCGGCCACGCGGTACTTCCTTACGTCACGATACCTCGCCCCTTCAAAGACCCGCAGACTCACGTGGGCTTCGATGTCGTGGCGGTATTCCTTTACAGCTTCGCGATGCCAGTATTTTTCGTGACGGCCGGGTTCGCAGCGGCGGCACTTTACCAGCGACGGGGCGTGCGCGGTCTCGCCAAGAACCGTTTCCTGACCATATTCTTGCCCCTGCTCATCGCGTATTTGCTGTTGTCGCCGCTGACCCGTGGGGCTTACGCGTTCGCGAGGGAAATAGCTGTCAATGGATCCATCCAGGCAGGCCTGGAGCTGATCATGACGGGCGACTGGATTCGCTGGAGCAAGGCCTATCACCTGTGGTTTTTGATTTCACTCTTGCTTTATACGGCGCTCGCCGTGTGCCTGAGATGGGGCGTGCTGCAGATTTTCGGGCGTTGGGCCGGTCACCTTCGCTCGGCCACGCGATACTTGTTTGCCAGTCGCTGGCGCTCGATTCTGCTGACGCTGATCGTGTCCGGGACGATGATTCCTGCCTACGTCGTGTATGACGGCGACGCGACGACGTTACCGATGCAGGGTGCGTTATTGACTTTCTTCGTAGTCGGGTGGCTGCTCTACCTGCACCGCGATCTGCTGCCAACATTTCGTTATGCGGCATGGCGGCCGATAGCCGCTGCCGTTGCCGTGCTGCCCCTGGCCGCGTGGTCCACTCGGGAGCGGCTGTTCGCGACCGGAGACCCGGATTTGCTCGTGGGCATCACGGCGGGACTGACGAACAGCCTGCTCCCTGCGTTGATGACGTTTGGCCTGCTCGGCATCTTTCAGCGGCGTTATGCCGATGGTCCGTCTCCATCCGGCCAATATTTCAGCGATGCATCGTACTGGATCTATCTGATCCACCTGCCGCTGCTAGTCGCAGTGGCCGGCGTGCTCACCGTCACCCCTTACCCGGCCGTCATCAAATACCTATTGACCCTTGCAGTGGTCGTGCCGATCGTGCTCGGAAGCTATCACTTCGGGGTGCGGTCTACGGCGGTCGGACGTTTTCTTAAGGGTCGGAAGCCGCGCGAGGCCATACAACAGCCGGCTGGCTCCTGACCCCGGAGGGAGTCCGGCGTGCCAAGCATGACGTCGCCGTGGCGCACCAGTCCCGGTACGCGGCGAGTCCCTCGTCGTTCAGAACCAATGCGCAAAGCGCTCACTGGCCGCCGATGGCGAATGTCGCCTGGACGTCGCGGCGAATCCTGATCTGGCCCGCGCTAAATGAATCGCCACCGTCGGCCGCCATGCGCGCCATTGCCATTTCCGGCTGCACCGAGACGGGCCCGTGAACGGCGACCCGACGAACGCCCAGAAGCCTGACATCGAAGCCGCGCGCAACGCGTTCCGCAAGACTGCGCGCATTGGCAATTGCCAGGTCCATTGCCTCGAGTTCCAGGTCGGGACGGCGACTCGTGTCGAGCTGCACGCCCGAAATATTGTTGATGCCGAGGGCAAGCGAACGATTCATCAGAGCGCCAATGTCATCCAAATCACGCAGCGTGATCTCGATCGAGCGACTGGCGATGACGCCATCGATGCTCTGCCGGCCGTTCTCGTACACGCGATTCGGATGAATCTGCACGATGGCCGCGGTCACGTCCTTGCGGTCGATGCCGAGACTATCGGTCAATTTCAGGACGTTTGCCGTGACCTTGTCCATCTCGTCCTTTAGCGCCGCGGCGTCTCGGCCCTGGCGCGTCACCTGCAGCGTCATTCTCGCTATGTCCGGTTCGGCCAGAATCTCCCCGGCGCCCGACACGTGTATGCCATCGTCATCGGTGCCCTGACCAGCAGCAGGATGAACAAAACCGAACAAGAAAAAAAATACAAGAAGTGCCATCGAATCCCCAAAACCATTGACGCAACGTTTCTTAAGCATTGGTGACATATTTACTGACTCCGTGACATAGTTGATTTCAATTAGCCTAGCGCATTTCGCAGCCCACCGCGGCATCGTTGATCCTGCTCCCTGGGTACAGACATTGGCCGTCTGTCGCTGTGGTAAATTGGTGTCCCGAGGCGACAGGAGGTAAACGCCATGCAGCGGACAAGTTTCAATACCATGGCCGACAGCACGGCCGAGGATTGGCAAATCATCGTCGGCGAGCAGCTGAATTTCATCGCGGGCCTGCCGGATCGCATCCTCGCCCACATGCAGCTCCTGGCCGACGATTACGGTGGCTTTCCGGTGGACCGGCTGCAGCATTCCCTGCAGACGGCGGAGCTGGCGGCGGAGGCTGGCGAAGACGACGAGTACGTCGTTTGCGCTCTGCTCCATGATATCGGCGACACGCTGGGCAGCACGAATCACCCAGACGTTGCGGCGGCGATCCTGCAGCCGTTTGTCTCCGAGGAGAACCACTGGATGATCAAACATCACGGAATATTCCAGGGCTACAACTTCTTCCATCACATCGGACTGGATCGGAATATGCGCGAGCAGTTTCGGGGTTCGCCATACTTCGATCGCACCGAGGCGTTTATCGAGAAATACGACAATCGAGCGTTCGATGCGGCCAAGCCGAAGCTGTCGCTGAATACGTTTGCACCGGTCGTCAGGCAAGTTTTCTCGGATCCCAAGCACAGCATGTATCGTGCGGTGATTGAGTAAAGCTGGATTCGTAACCCCCTCGGGAGCGCCCTTTCCCAAAAATGCGCCTCAGCGCCACGTGATTTGAAATCGGCGGCCAACAGGACAGATAGATGGCAAGAATCGGATTCGCACTAACAGGGTTCGTCGCCGGTCTTTCGGTTTCAGCCGGAATCTTGCTTTGGCTATGGACAGAATTTCACTCCAGAACCAGCGAAGTATGGACTGCCTCGACCGAAATCAGGCTGGAGAACGGCACCACGATTCCGGCCGGGTCGGAATTCACGGTACATCGCTATATGCCGGAAGGTTTTGTTACTCTGAGGCTGTCGATAAATGTTGAAGGCAGAGCATTGGACCAGTTCGAATCTCGAGTCGAGAATGTATCGTTCCTCGTGATACCGTACTGGATTGCAAATTGACGCATCGCCGGTGCAAGTCCTGCACGAAGCCGTCTACTGCAAATTACCAACAGCTGAGATTGCTTGCTGATTCGATATGAAGACGCTAGTGATGTCACTTTGAGACTGACCCGGAATCCTTAAAATACGTGAAAATGATGGACGTGATATTGAAGCGATTTGAAAGCCCGGACGAGATCAGGACTTTTGACAAAGGCAAATTTGAAACCGTGACGCTAAGTGGAATGACGATCGGAAGAGCAACGTACGAGCCTGGCTGGAAGTGGTCAGAGCACGTCGGCCCGGACGTAGGGCTATCGTATTGCACCGTGGAGCACGTCGGCATAGTGGTATCCGGCTGCGCCACGGCGGCGTTTTACGACGGGCGCATTACCGAGATGAAGGCGGGCGACATCTTCTACGTGCCACCCGAGCCTCACGACAGCTGGGTCGTCGGCGACGAAACATACGTCTCTCTGCATTTCATTGGCGCTTCGCAGTATGCAAAATAGACAGCGCGTCCTCTGATTTGGCTTGCATTCCGGACTTTTTGTACTAACTTTTGTTTTAAGAATAAAAGGCAAACCCAGCCAAAGCTGGAGACGCAAAGCCACGGATCTTCGCTAGCTCCGAGAAGTCACGGAACGACTCCCGGAAGGAATCTGAGACCGCCGGGCTGCATTCAAGAGCACAGATCACGCGTCTGCAAATTTCGTAGATCAATTCTTCGTATCATGTGATCGTGCACATTGCCAAATACCAATACAAAAGGGGCCATAAATGAAAATCAGGCAAGGAATTAACCTGGCAGCGACGCTAATAATTACAGCTGCGATGACTATTTTCGCAGTGCCAGCGAGCGCACAGGGAAACATACAGATCGAAGGAACCGGAGCGTTTGACGGCGCTGGCGTATGCCCGGGCCCACCGGATGATTATAGCGATTACGTCCATTTTACGGTCGTGCTGACGGGCGACTTGAAAGGTTGTTTGTACACGAAAACCGCTCTCGATTCGCGGAAGTTCACACCAAGTGGTGTCTACCGGGAGCGCGGCAGCGAGGTCATCGAGGCGTGCCTGGACCTCGATGGAAACTCAGAATGCGATGGCGGTTACGGTCTGCTGGAAACCACGTATCATTTCACCGCAAAATTCGACGCTGAAGGCAATCAGGTATTCGGACGTTGTCAACACCCGATCGTCTGGGGTGACGGAATTTTCGCAGACGCCACGGGCCGTCTCGACTTCAAAGACAATATTGTCAATGGTGTGGCAGAGGACTTTGACTTCAGAGGACACATCAAGCCTGCAAACGGGCGGTAGACCGTCTTGAAAGTGTCGGACCGTGCGAGGCCGCCCCCGGGCGGCCTCAGTTTTTGGAAAAACTGCCCAATGAGGCATGCGCGTCGCTCTCCAGTTTCGCCGCAACCTGACTGTCGATTCCCATCGAGCGGATCATGCTGTCCAGCACGCGACGCTGCCGCTCGCTGATACGGCCGTCTTCCAGCGCCGCCAGGACCGCGGACTCATAAACCTGAAGTTTGCGATAGTTTTCGTATTCCGGGGTCCGGTGAGTATTGGGCATCGCCGCGTTCGAGACGCGCTCGGCCGCACGCTGTATCGGATCCAGGAAGAAGATAAGCGCACCGGTCGCCAGGATACCCAAGACGGTGCCCAGTTGGTCGGACAGGTATACCCCGGCGAACTCTGATACAACGAAGAATGCGGCTACAAAGGCCGCGGCAATCGTGCTCCGTCTCAGCGTTCGCTTGATACGCAGATCGATATCGAACAACTGCACTCGCAGCACGCCATATGCGACCAGGGGTACGTAAATAATTACGGCGATTTCATACGAGAATGGCGTGATGAACCGAAATATGCTCGACTCCGGCGGCGGGTGTCCGCCGCTGCCGATATAGCCATAGTAGTGAGCGGCATTTAACGCAAATGAAAGTGTCCAGAGTATGTCCCGAGCACCGAATGCAAGGGTGAAGGCGCGAGCACGTTCGCGCTTCGCTGGATTCGTCGCGATGTACCATGAGTGAACGGCAGCGGCGAAGCCCCATGCCAGGACCACGCAAATCACGATATAGAACGGAACCCTCAACGACTCGCGCACGCTGCCGGGTAGAAAGAAGATGGACAACGCGATTGCGAGACCGCCGACGAGAACCGGGAAGCGAACCACCTTTACCTTGAGGGGCGCCACGAGCGGCGAATCGAGCGTCATGCCGAGAAAAGGCAGGTACACGGCAATCAGCGCCCAGTCGGACGCCTGGTGTATGTCGTGCCAGGGAATTGCGGTTAACCCGAAATGCCGGTTGAGAAACGCGGGATTGCCGTAGCTCGAAATTACGGCCAGGCCGTCAACAAACAGCAACGCAACGAGGAACTGAGCGCTGCGCGTGCGCGGCGCGACGAGCAAGACGTACAGCGCGAACGTCCAGGCCAACAGTGCTGCCGGAATGCCCAGCCATTCTGAAACCATTGCGAACCTCTGGCCGCGTGATCCCGCGCTTCAGGCACCGGGCTATTTTGACCCGCGGATATCCTCACTGGCAAACGCCTCGCCGCCCTCCCCGATTCGCGGCCGATCACCGCGATGCCACGGGTCACCGAGTCCCCGTCGAACTCCGCACCGGAGGGTTCGCAACGGACGGAGAAATCACAATTACGCGCGTATTCATAAATCTTTCATGACCGGCTTGAATCCGTCTCATCCGGTGATTCGCCGACTATACTGTCGTTGACAACAGGCTCCGCGACGATCGCGGGTACCCCAAAGGAACGATTCGAGAGGAGTTACGCAATGACCAAGCTATCCATCAAGGTAGGAGTGATCGCCGACCAGACAGGCGCGCTATCGTTCATGGGGACCGCCAATGCGAACGTGGCGAAGATGGTGGTCGATGACATCAATGCAAACGGTGGCCTGTTGGGGCGGCAAATAGAGCTCATTCTCGAGGACAGCGAAACGGACGACAGCGTGGCCGCGGCCAAGGCAGCCAAGCTCGTCGACGGTGATGGGGTCGATGTCCTCCTGGGCGGCATCTACAGCTCCACCCGCCAGGCGATCAAGGGTCCCGCGGTAGAGAAGGGAAAGAAGCTCTACATCTATCCGGAGCAATACGAGGGCCAGGAATGCGACCCGCTCATCTTCTGTACCGGCCCGGTGCCCGCGCAGCAGGTAGAGTCGCTCA
>JBFJOC010000044.1:0-21228 GCA_041617855.1 Woeseiaceae bacterium
GATACAGGAGTATTATTATCGTTATTGGATCTGGATCTTTTTGTTTTTGTAGTTCTTGTTCTTCTGGCGTCTAAATCCTAGTTGTATCCACTTTTCGTTACCGAGCGCAGTTACACTTCGCTTGGGCACGATAGTAAAAGCAAGTCCCGTGCCAGTTCCTAGCCGTTTGTCAGATATCAAGCAGTTAGCGCTACCCGCAAAACTGTCGGCTTTTGCAGACAGTCCGACTCGTAAAGAAAACCGACAGAATTGCTGCGACGCACATCATGCGCCGAGCAAGAATACGTGCGTAATTTTCTGAATCCTCGAGAAAAATAGTAGCGATACCGGAACGCGGCCCGGCGTGACCGTCACATCCGGGCGCTTGTGTCGAGGGCGGGTCCCGATCTGTCGGGCTGCGGCCGCCGGGAAGCGGGCCGTCTGTCAAATTATTCGACGGATTCCTTGCCTTCAGCCTTCTCAATCAGGCCGATCGCACTGAAAAAACGACCATTTTTGACGACAGCCACGACGTTCGCGACGCTCGTCACGTCCCCAAGCGGATCACCATCCACGATGATCAGATCGCCGATCGCGCCTTTCGTGATCTGGCCCAGCGTCGTGCCAAGACCCAGCACGTTCGCCGCATTCCGGGTCGCGCTCCGCAATGCCTCGGCGGGGCTCAAGCCGGCCTCGACTAATGCCCTGAGCTCTGCCTGCAGAGCAATACCCGGCGGCAGGCCGCTGGGCTTGCTGCCCGTGATGATTCCATCGGCCCGCGCCAGCCGCGGCGGGTCCGCAAATCGCCTGAGCGGTGTCGACCCGCGGCCCGCGAGCGCTGCCTGGCGGCTGTCGAGCAGCGCCCGGATGCCTGCCGTGCGGCTATCCGCGAGCCCGGAGACGATCCGAACCGGCCCGGCCCCCTTGGCGAGCTCGAAGTCGGCGTAACGGCGACCGATGGGCGATGCCGGAAGTGACGCTGTTCCGAGCACCAGGCTCGCGCCGGAGCCGAGTGCGACGCGCCAGTTCTGCGCGAGCACAGGCAGTCCGCGATCCTGCCAGCGGGCGACGCTGCGCTGCAAATTTGACCGTTCGCCGAGCGTGCCGTCGAGCACGACCAGCCAGGCATCATCGGTGGGCAGCCCAGACGATGCGGTGACGACTGGAAGCAGTCGTGGTCCGGGTAGATCCTTCCCGGACCAGCGGGCATGCAATTCTCCGTGCCGCGGATGACCCACCAACATCGTCGTGACGCCGTACGACAGAACAATCGGCCCGAGCAAGTCTGCGGCGTCCTCCGGAAGCGACGCGTAACTGTCGATGAGTCCCGGCAAGGCCGTCAGGTCGCCCATGTCGATAACGATCCCGGGCCTGCTGTCGTCACGCTTGGGCAGGTTCGTGATCACGCCGTCCTCGATGACGATATCCAGTCCGCGCTGATAATTGTCGCTGGTGCCGTCGAAGAACCGCTCCGTCCTCACGATGACGCTGCCGCCAGGCTCCGCCGTTTTCGGCAACTGGCGTTTTCGCGCTGCAAGATTCCGTGATGTCGGTTGCTCCTCGACTGCGGCACTGAACGGGACGATTGCCGATGTCCATGCGTCGAAGTCCCGGGCCATGATCACGCCGTTCGCCGTATAAACGAGCCGGTCGCGATCCGGCCAGCTCACCGCCGATTCGAATATGTCGCCGTCAAAGATCCAGGGTCGAATGAGCGGCGGGTCGGACAGGATCGCGATTTCGACACGCAACTCGTGACTATCGTGGCGTATGAATGAGATAAGGCTGCCGTCCGGCCGCCAGGACGGCGCGGACAGCTTGGATTCTGATTGGACGACGACTTCGTCGGGCTGGCCGTGGCGGCGCAGCATGAGAAACCAGAGGTCATCTTCCCGATACACATAAGTGAGGTTGCGGCCGTCCGCCGACCATGCCGGCTCCGTTTCGTCACCGGGCCGGTTGCTGATACGCCATGTCAGGCCTGTTGGGATGTCGAGTTCCCAAAGATCGAAACCGCTGTCGCGGCGATCCGACGCGTAAACGATACGCTCACCGTCGGGATGCCAGTCCGGGTGCTGATCGATGAATCGGCCTACGGACAACGCTTTCGTCCGGGCGTCCGCGAGCGAATACAGCGCGAGCCTGCGTTGCCCGGCGACCTGTACCTGGTAGACCAGCGCGGTGCCGTCCGCAGACCATCGCGGCCGCTCCGCCGGCTGCAGGGCGACGTCCAGGGCGACGGCGGCACCGCCCTCGGCGGGCACGATCCAAAGGCCGCCGAGCAGGTCCATCGCGATGCGACCGTCCGGTCCGGCGTCGATCGTCAGGTTCGTGCCCTCGGTCAACACGGCGCCGCACGCCACGCCCGCGCACAGCACCAGCGCGACGATGGAGCCTCGGCGACGTCTGTTACGAGCCACGCGTTGCTCGGAGGCCGATGAGCTGATCGTCTTCGATCTCAACATGCATGTCGATCGGGTGGCAGCAGACCTGACAATCCTCGACGTAGGTTTGCGGTCCAGCCGAGAGATCGAGGACCACGACGATCGGCTCCCCGCAAAACGGACAGTCGATGCAATGTTCGCGTAGCCAATCCGTCACGGGCCCGCACCGTGCATCAGGGCTGCAGCCGGGTCCCGGTCCACGGACCCGTCGAAAATCCGGCGTTGTCGGAGCCACGGATTTCGCGCTCCCAGCGGGCACGATCGTGAATCCGGTCCTTACCTTCAATCCAGAGTTCGATCGCCGTTGCGAAGACGCGGTAACCACCCCAGTGCGGTGGCCTGGCGATCACGGGCCGGTCCGCCGTGGCTATCGATTTCAGATTTTTCACGGCCGTCACGCCGAGGCGCATCGCACGCCTGGCAACCTGCGCCTTGAGCGCGGCGCGCGATTCGAGCGGTGCACTCTGGTCACTGCCCCATGCGCCCAGCTGGCTGCCCCAGTCGCGGCTCGCGAAATAGGCGTCGCTGTCCGACGCGGGCGAGCGCACTGCTAGGCCCTCGATGCGTACCTGGCGCCCGAGCGCGTCCCAGTGAAAGACGAGCGCGCAGTCCGGATGCGCATCCAGCTGACGTGCCTTGGCCGACGTGTAGTTCGTATAGAAAACCACATAGCCAGGATCGGGCACGAGCTCTTTGCACAGTACCATGCGCGCCGCGGGCCGTCCGGCGGCGTCGACGGTCGCGAGCGTCATCGAGTTGGGATTTCGCTGCACGCTTTTTGCGACGGCCTCGTCGAGCCAGTCCCTGGCCCAGTGCATGGGGTCGTCGGGTAGCGTATCGGGCAGGGCCCGCACGGCGTAAAGATCGTTCACGCGCCTCTCCGCGCCCGTGTCGAGCGCTGCGGCTTCCGAATGCGCGGAGCGTACCAAAGGGTCTGCAACGTATCATCCGTCGCAGAGCGCGACACCCCCTTCGCGGCGAGGGTCGGCGGCTACCTCGAAACCGCGATCCGGATCGTAGCTTGCGGCAGCGACGCCGCCGAAATACATGTTGATGTCATCGAAGACCTCCACCGGCAGATCGACCTCTGGAACATCGAGACCGCTCTCGACCATGAGTCGATCGGTATGCCCGCTGGTATCGAGATGCAGCCGCGGGTGAGCGATGGCGTCTGCCAGCGGCATGCCGATGTTCAGGTAGCTGATCAGAAACTGCTGCAGCGCGGTCGTGATTCGATCGGCCCCGGGCGTCCCCGCAGCGAGCACGGCGCCGTCGGCACGCGCGACGCAGGGTGCCATGTTCGACGGCAGGCGGCTGCCGGGCGGCCCCGCCTCGAGACCCCGACGATTCAGCTCGATCTCGCCGAGGCAGTTGTTGAGCCACAGGCCCGTGCCGGCGGGCATTTCGCCGGACCCGTAACCGGACGATGCCGTAATCGAACAGCCGAGACCGGTCGCATCGACCGCCGATGTGTGGACCGTTGACGCGGACGCGTAGCGACCGACCAGCTGCCCCCGGCGCGCGGTCTCGATCAGGCCCCTGGCCGCGGCGCCGATGTCGTGAGCGAGGTCTATCTCGGATTTGCGAAGATTAAGAGCGGCTCTCTGAACGCCGACGATCCGAGCGAGCGCCTCCTGATCCCAGGCTCGGATGGGGGGTTCCGTCGATGCCAAAAGCATGGCCGCGAGTACCGCACCGCCGATTGCCGGGGGCGGATTCGTGGCGATGCGCCATCCCCCTGAGTCGACGAGCAGCGACGGCCGCTCGATCGCCCGGTACTCTGCAAGATCCCGCATAGTCAGCGCACCACCACCGGCGCGCACGTGTGTAACGATTGCATCGCCGATTGCGCCCGCATAAAACACGTTCGCTCCGTGGGTCGCGATTGCTTCGAGACTCGCCGCAAGGTGAGGCACGCGGATCCGGCTGCCGACGTCGAGTACGCCACCTCGCTGGTCATGCACCGCCTGGTAGCCGTCGTCGCTGCGGCCAAAAACGCAATTAGCGGAGTAATCGAGGTAATACCGGCAGGCTTTGGACATGGGAAAACCGTCCCGAGCCGCGCGAATCGACGGCTCGAACAGGCCGCCCCAACCGATACGACCGAACCGCTTCCAGGCTCGTTCGATCGCGGCAAGCGACCCGGGGACTGCGACGGAACCGCAGCCGACCAGCGTCGTGATCCCGCCTCCGTATTCCATCGTGACGGGCACGGCACCCCTGCCGCGCTGGCCGGGGTCCACGCCCAGGCCGGGCACGGCAACGTTACCGTCGATCGTTACCGGATCCGCACCCGGCCCCCACACGGTGACAAAAGCACTGCCCGCCAGCGCACAGACACCGGGTTCGGTGTTTATTGCAATAAGTGCTGCGGCGAGCGCGCAGTCCACGGCATTACCGCCGTTTGCGGCAACCTCCCGCGCCGCGTCCGCGGCGAGCTCCGATGCCGTCGCGACGCCGACCGTCACGATCGTGTCGATGGTCGTATCCGCCTCGTCACGTCGCGCGCACTACCCCCACGTAGGTACGCTCAGTAATGGATGACTGAGCGAATGCTCTTGCCCTCGTGCATCAGGTCGAATGCCCTGTTGATATCCTCGAGGGGCATCGTGAACGTGATGAAGTCGTCGATGATGATATCACCGTTCATGTACTGGTCGACCATGCCCGGGAGCTGAGTGCGACCCTTGCAGCCGCCAAACGCAGTACCGCGCCATACCCGCCCGGTCACGAGCTGGAACGGACGGGTCGAGATTTCCTGGCCCGCGCCCGCGACGCCGACGATCGTCGACTCACCCCAGCCCTTGTGGCAACACTCGAGTGCGGCGCGCATCAAGTTGACGTTGCCGACACATTCGAAAGAATAATCCACCCCGCCGTTCGTGAGATCGATGATGACGTCCTGGATCGGCGCGTCGTATTCCTTCGGGTTGACGGTATCAGTAGCGCCGAGCTTCTTGGCAAGCTCGAATTTGTCCGCGTTAATGTCTATCGCAATGATCCGACCCGCCTTGGCCATCGTCGCGCCCTGAATAGCGCTTAGCCCGACGCCGCCGAGGCCGAACACCGCAACGGATGCACCTGGTTCGACTTTTGCCGTATTCAGTACGGCGCCGATACCCGTCGTTATACCGCAGCCGAGGAGGCAGACCTTCTCGAGCGGTGCTTCCTTGCTGATCTTCGCAACGGCGATTTCGGGCAATACCGTGTACTCGCTAAACGTCGACGTGCCCATGTAGTGATATACGGTCTTGCCGCCAGCCGCGAACCGCGACGTGCCGTCGGGCATCAGGCCCTGGCCCTGAGTCGCACGGATGGCCTGGCACAGGTTCGTCTTTCCCGAAGTGCAGAATTCGCATTCTCGACACTCGGGCGTGTACAGCGGAATGACATGGTCACCGACCTGCACCGATTTCACGCCGTCGCCGATTTCTTCGACAATCGAACCGCCCTCGTGGCCGAGTACGGCAGGAAAAATGCCTTCGGGATCTTCGCCGGACAACGTGAATGCATCGGTGTGACAGACCCCGGTAGCCACGTTGCGCAGCAGAACCTCGCCAGCTTTCGGGCCGTCGAGGTCGATCATTTCTATTTCCAATGGCTTGCCTGCTTCCCAGGCTACAGCGGCGCGAGTTTTCATAATGGTCACCCTGCGTGTTCGTGTTATTGGATTGGCGCAGTCGAAATAGTCGCATGATTACCGAGTGAGCAACAGGGGGGCGCGGCCGGCGCCGGTGCCGGCGATTATGAAATCAATAAAATCAGAAACTTGACTTCGGCACACCAGCGGTGCGAATGCCCTTCGGCAGGCCGTGTGAATCCGCGATGACGCTCACGATGCGCACGCTGCCGGTTGAACCGCGATCCGCAACGCTATTCACAGGTGGCGGCGCCGTTAAGGTGCCGTCGGACTCCGCGCATCGGGTCGGCAGCGATCGGCACGTATCTATGCTTCCTTATGCCGTCGCTCGAGTCGGGCCACGCGCGCTGCCGGCTTGCTCCTGTTCGCGGAACTCCTGTACAACTACGGGTCCCGTTCGATCAGGCGGACGCACATGAGTCTCGACGACCTTCGCAACGATCTCTCGACAATCGACCTCAGGCTCGTCGATCTCATTGCCGAGCGCCAACAGATCGTTAGCGAGATTGGCCAGCACAAACAAACGTCGGGGATCGGGACCCGCGACTACGCGCGCGAAAAGGAAGTGCTCGACGCCGGCCGGGCTCGGGCAGAGCAGCTCGGTGTGGACCCCGACCTCGCCGAGGAGGTCCTGCGGGCGTTGATCCGCGCGTCGCTGACGAGCCAGGAGCGCGACCGCGTCGCGGCCGAAGCCAGAGGTGACGGACGGCGGGCGCTGGTGATTGGCGGCGCGGGCAAGATGGGCGGCTGGTTTGTCGATTTCTTCGCGTCGCAGGGATTCGCGACCGTCGTCGCCGATCCAAACGTCGCGGACGCTCCGGGGCAATTCAGGGATTGGACGGACGCGGGTGTCGATTACGATGTCATCGTCGTCGCGGCGCCATTGGCCGTGTCCGGCCGCATTCTTGCGCAGCTCGCTGTTCTGAAACCCACAGGCCTGATCTTCGATATCGGCTCGCTGAAGTCACCGCTGATCGACGGCCTGGCGGAATTACGTCGGGCCGGCTGCCGGGTAACGTCCTTGCATCCAATGTTCGGCCCGGATACGCGGCTATTGTCAGGACGGCACATGATCTTCTGCGACGCAGGCTCGGCCGAAGCGACGGCGGATGCAAAAGAGCTTTTCGCTGCGACGATGGTCGAGCAGCTCGATATGAGCCTGGATGATCACGATCGTCTCATCGCCTATGTTCTGGGGCTGTCGCACGCATTGAACATCGTCTTTTTTACGGCGCTCGCTAATAGCGGTGAGGCAGCCCCCAAACTGGCCAAGTTGTCATCGACGACCTTCGATTCGCAGCTATTGGTGTCGCATGCGGTTGCCAACGACAATCCACGCATGTACTTCGAGATTCAGAATCTCAACAAATTCGGCTTACACCCGCTCGATGCGCTCTGTGATGCTGCGAGCCGCATACGCGATCTGGTCGTCAAAGGCGACGAAGCGGGCTTTATCGAGCTTATGCAAAGAGGTCGCGAGTATCTTGCCCTGCGGCGCTAGCACCGGAGCCGCAGCGTGCCCGGACTTGCTTGCCGCAGATTTCTTTCGGCAAAGGGTCGCGCGGCTGGCCGTGACTTTTTCTAATAGAACGATAACGACAACACGCAGGACAACCTGACGGATGACATCCGCGGAGGAACTCGCAGCCGAACTCGAGGACACGCGGCGCAGGCTCGCCGCGCTGACCGCCGAGGTCGCTAGCAACGAGCAAAAGATGCGGCGCACGCAGCGGCGCGAAGCGCGACTGCTCGGAGCCGAGAGTCTCGACGTGCTGTTCCGCGAGATGGTCGACGGTTTGCGGCAAGGATACCGCCTCGACTACAACAGCGTGGTCGTGTGCGATCCCGATCACGATATCCGGCACCTGCTGCTTGCGAACGACGCCGCGGCCGAGACGCCCGAGACGCTGTTGTTCGTCGAGTCGCTAACCGGACTCGCGCCGCAATACGTAGCGCTGCGGCGACCATGGCTCGGCGCCTACGCGGCCTGTGATCATCAGCTAATCATGCCGGAAGCCGACACCATCAGGAGCGTCGCGATTATTCCGTTGCGCCACCGCGGCAAGCTGCTCGGGAGCATCAACTTCGGCAGCCTCGACGAGAATCGCTTCACCGGCGACGATGCCGCCGAGTTTCTCGCCCACCTCGGGGTGATCGCGTCGTACTGCGTCGAGAATGTCGTCAATCGCGCGCGGCTTCTGCGCAGCGGATTCACCGATGTGCTGACCGGCTGGCACAACCGTAGGTACCTGCACGTAAGGCTCAAGGAGGAACTCGCTCGAGCCCGTCGTGACGGAACGCGGATCGTCTGCCTGATGCTCGACGTAGACCATTTCAAGCGCGTCAACGACACTTTCGGTCATGCGGCCGGGGACGCCGTGCTCCGGGAATTGGCGCAACGCATTGATTCACAGGTGCGTGCGAGTGACGTGGCCGCGCGCTACGGCGGCGAGGAATTCGTGGTGCTGCTGCCGGACACGGATACGCAATCCGGGGTCCTGCTGGCAGAGCGCATACGCAAGGCCGTCGCTGCTTTGCCTTACGAGCTACCGTCGGGAGACCGAGTCGAAATGACGGCGTCGATCGGCATCGCGAGCATAGTGCCTGCGCCGGGCACCGGGGACCTGAAGACGCTCGGCGAATCCCTGATAGCGCGAGCGGATGTTGCACTGTATCAGGCCAAAGCCGGCGGCCGCGACCAGGTGGTCGTCGGTGAGAGCGAGCAATGACCGGCCGATTCCCGCTGCTGATACCGGCGCTTTTTGCGCTGCTGCTGGCGGCTTGCGAATCGCCCAGGGAGCCCCAGAGTCCGCCCGCAGCGCAGCGTACCGTTGTCGTTTACGCGACCGGTCCACACGATGCCGGTCTCGAGGCGCTGTTTGCCAGCTTTACCGCTGCCAGCGGCGCGGCCGTCGTCGTCCGCCAGGCGGCCGCCGTACAGGTGGCGACCGCTGCTGCTGACGGGACCGTGGACCCGCCGGTCGACGTGATTTTTGCGAGCGGCATTTCGGGTGCCTTCGTTGCGGCGGACGAGGGGGCGCTGCGGCCGCTCGATTCGGTGGACGCTGTGCCCGACGTACCCGACTGGGCGCGCGATCCGGACGGCTTCTGGACCGGCATAGCGTATCGCTACGCGGCCCTGTTGTACCACGCAGACGTCGGTTTTGTGCCGCGGAGCGATGATTTTCGGGCATTGGCGGAGCCCGGTCTTCGTGGGCAGCTCTGCCTGACGGCGTATGACGAATCCATGAATCCGGTCATCGTCGCGAATCTGATCGATCGGCTCGGCGAACGGGCGGCGGAGCTGGCGGTCAGGGGCTGGCTTCAGAATCTCGCGGCACCGCCGTTCGCGACCGAGAGGCAGCTGGTGGCGGCGGTGGAGTCCGGCGCCTGTCCGATCGGCATCGCAGCTAGCACCGCGTTCGAGCGCGCCGGCACCGGTCTCGCGGTGCCGGCACGTGCGCATGTCGACGTTGCTGTCGCTGCCATCGGCAGGCACGCCGCTAACCCCACGGCTGCCACCGAGCTCATCGCGTGGATGCTGGGCCCCGAATTCCAGCAGGCGTATACCGCGTTCAGCGGTGCCTACCCGCTAGGCGTCGCGGCGGGCGAGGTCAGCGGAGCCGATTTTCAGGCTCACGGTATGACTGAGGTGGACAACGTTGCGCGCATTGCCCGGCGCCTCGCGGAAGCACGCCGGCTTGCGGAACGCGCCGGCTGGCGCTAGACCCTAGGCGGGTTGGTGCCGTGTCCGGCTCCGGCTCATCAGGACGAGGAACAGCGGGACCCCGATGGCCGCCGTCAGCGCCCCCACCGGCAGCTGCCGCGGCGCCATCAGCGTGCGGGCCAGGGTGTCCGCCAGAACGAGCAGGCTGCCACCGGCCAGCGCCGATGCGGGCACCACGATTCGATGGTCACTTCCAGAGATCTGTCGGACCAGATGCGGGACGACGAGGCCTATGAAGCCGATGACACCGACGGTCGTTACCGACAGTGCCGTCGCGAGTGATGCGACGGCAAAGATAATGTGCCGAAATCCCGCCACCGGCATACCGACGATAGCCGCCTGCAGTTCGCCGCTGGCCAGCACGTTCAGGTGCCGCGCGGCGAGCGTCGCCAGAACGGTGAGGACGGCAAGCAGCCAAAGCACGCGCGCCGGCTCGAACGCAAAGCTGAGGTCGCCCATCAGCCAGAACAGCATGCCGCGCAGATTCTGATCCGGGCTGAGTGCGAGCAGCAAGGTCGTCGCGGCGGACAGGCCCGCAGCGAGAACGACCCCGGTCAGGAGCAGCCGGGCGGGCGTCCAGCTCCCGGTGCCGTGGGCGATCGAAAATACCAGCAGCGTTGCCGCCATTGCCCCGCCGAACGCCGCGACGTCGACGACCAGACTACCCATTCCGGCGATCATTGCCGACAAGGCCGCAACGGCTGCACCGCCCGAGCTGCCGAGGATGTACGGTTCTGCAAGCGGATTACGCAGGAGGACCTGCATCAGGACGCCCGCTATCGCGAGCAGGCCGCCGACCGCGAACGCCGTCAGCGCCCTGGGCAGGCGCAGCTCCAGAATCAGGGCCCGAATGTGATCGGGCGCCGCGCCGCGCAGTGCCGCGACGGTCTCGACGGCGCTGACGTCGGCGCTGCCGGATACGAGAGCAATCGCGAGGGCCGTAGCGGTCACGAGCAGCAGGCCGGCAAAAAGCAATCCCGGACGGCCGTATGGCAATTTTTCGCTCCTGGAAAAGACGCGCGGACGGCCACCAAGGCTAATGGCTGACCCCATCGACCACAAGGACCGGCGCGGCAGTGACAGCCCCGGATTTTGGTGTACAGTTCCAGATAGTTTAGTTTTCGTATTAGTTGCCATGAGCAACGACTGGATAGACTCGGAAGGCTATCGGGCAAACGTCGGAATCATCCTTGCAAACGCCGAGAGCAAGCTGCTCCTCGCGGGCCGCGTGGGCAGTAAGGGCTGGCAATTTCCGCAGGGGGGGATGCTGCAAGGCGAGGACCCGGAAGCCGCGATGTACCGGGAACTCGAGGAGGAGATTGGTCTCGGACCCGATGACGTTGAGGTTCTCGGCGTCACCCGCGACTGGCTGCGCTATCGTCTGCCTGACCGGTTCATTCGGCGGAACAGCCGCCCGCTTTGCATCGGCCAGAAGCAGCGCTGGTTTATGCTGCGACTAAGCGGCGATCCTGACAACGTTCGGTTTGATCGCGGCGCGGTTCCGGAATTCGATCGCGTGCGCTGGGTGCATTTCTGGCGCCCGGTCAACGAAGTGATCTACTTCAAGCGGCGCGTGTACGCGCGTGCCCTTCATGAGCTTGGCCCTGCCGTATTTCCGGCCGGCCTGCCGCCGCGACCCCGCTGGTGGCCGAAACGCTGGCGGGCCGTCTTCGAAAAAGACCTGGCCGCAATGCAGAAGGCGCTCGCAGCGGACGCCGTCAGCACGGACTGAGCGCAGCAGGCCGCACTCCGAAACTACAAGCCGTTAGAACGGTTTTACAACGGCCAGCAGCACGATACCGAGCAGGAACACGGCCGGGATTTCGTTGAACCAGCGCAACCAGCGCGTGTCATCCGATGGCTCCGCCGATGCGAGCGTGTCGATCCGTCGATAGCATCGGTAGTGGTAAACAAAAAGGCCGGCGAGCAGCGCGAGCTTGACCCGGAACCAGTCGTGCTCGAGCAGTGCCGGGTTCAATATCAGCAGCCACAGGCCGAAAACGAGGGTGAACGATGCCCCAATTGTCATGATGGCGAACAGGCGTCGCTCCATTGTCGAAAAGCGTTCGCGGTCTGCGGTCTGCCTGGCCGGGAGGTGATAAATGAACAGGCGCGGTAGGTAAAAGAGCCCGGCGAACCACGTCACCATGAACGCTACGTGCAGGCCCTTCAGCCACAGGTAATAGGACATGATCGGGGTCATCGGATCCGCGGAGACGCTCGAAAGGGTACTCCCGAGAAGCGGTTTGCGGCAATCCGGTTCACGGCCCGGTCAGAACGTGACGGGGCGCACTTCTGTTTGTCCGGGCCTCCGCGTAACATACGATTTTTGATCGATTCCTGAGCACCGTGGCGAATCACTCCTCTCTGCAACGCACGAGTCAGCGCCGAGACTGGGCGGTTCGCGGATTTCTTACGGCACTGATCCTGATCTGTGCCTACCTGATTTTCGAGTTCGGCCGAATACAGGCGGACTACAATGTGGTCGACGCCGCGCAGGAGCGCCACGAATACGAGGTTCAGATCGCGGAGCTCGAGCGCGAGATCGTGACTCTCAAGGAGCAGGTGACACTCCTGGAGACGCACCGCGACGTCGATCGGGAAGCATACCGGGACGTCGAGGAAAGCCTAGCGAAACTTCAGGAGAAAATTCAGGAGCAGCGAGACGCGATCGCCTTCTACCGCGGCATCGTATCACCGGCCGACGGCCGCGCCGGACTCCGCGTGCAGATGATGAAGCTTAGTCGTGTGGGGGACGAGCGCGCTTATAACGTGCGCTTGGTGCTCATACAGTCCATGCGTCACGACCGCAAGGTGTCCGGCGAGGTCGCGTTCAGCATCGAAGGTGATCAGGACGGAAGAACGACGACGTATGCCTACCAGGATCTGCTGCCCGCAGATGCCGAATCAGAGTGGCCGTTTTCGTTTCGGTATTTCCAGGATTTCGATCGTACGATCGTCCTGCCGGAAGGCTTTACTCCGGAGCGTGTGAAAATCGAGGTGCGCTCCAAAACGCGCTCGATCGCAAGCATCGAGGAAGATTATTCCTGGGCGCGCAGCCTGAGCTGATTGCCCAAAACGTCAAGACGGAGAGCTGAATGTTTGGTCGAAAGAAACGCCGCCACACTGTCGTCGACACGCTGGTTGGCGCGAATACGAAAGTAAGTGGCGATCTGACGTTCAGCGGCGGCTGTCATGTCGACGGCACCGTTTACGGCAACGTAACTGCCGATTCGGACAGCGACTCGGCGCTCAGCATCAGCGAAGACGGCAACATCGAAGGCGGGGTGACCGTACCGTACGTCGTGCTGCACGGAATCGTTAGAGGCGATCTGTTTGCCAGCCAGCGGGTGGAACTCGGACCGACCGCGCGTGTCATTGGAAATGTATATTACAATTTGATCGAAATGGCGATCGGTGCCGAGATCAATGGCAAGCTCGTGCATCAGCCGAACGGCGCGGTGCCGCTCATCGAGCAGACGAGCCGCATTGAAAGCGCCGCGGCCATTGCGGCAGAGTCCTGAGGCGCCTGGACCGAGAGATAGAGATAACGACATGCAGCTTGACAGCAACAATTCAACCGCCCCTGCGCCACCATCGCAGATTGTCTTCACGGATGCGGCAGCCACAAAAGTCGGCGAGCTCATCAGGGAGGAGGAGAATCCGAATCTCAAGCTTCGCGTATTTATCTCCGGCGGCGGCTGTTCCGGTTTTCAGTACGGTTTTACGTTTGACGATAAAATCGAGGACGGCGATAGTCGCATCGAAAACCAGGGCGTTACGCTGCTCGTCGATCCCATGAGCGCTCAGTACCTGATCGGCGCCGAGATCGACTACAAGGAAGATCTGCAGGGCGCCCAGTTCATCATCCGCAACCCCAACGCGTCGACGACCTGCGGCTGCGGCCAGTCCTTTACGGTTTAACGAGATGCGTCCGTCCGGGGGCGCACACCGCAGCGGGGCGCCGATATAAGCAAACCGGCCGGAGAAATTCAGCACAGCGACGCAACTGCGGCCAGCGAATCGCAGGTCATTGCCGCCGTCGACCTCGGTTCCAACAGCTTTCACATGATCGTCGGTGAATTACGCCATGGTCAGCTCACGATCATTGATCGGCTCAAGGAAACCGTGAGGCTGGCCGAGGGGCTCAGCGATACCGGCGATCTGTCTGACGATGCCCGGGCACGGGCAACGGAGTGTTTGGCGCGCTTCGGCGAACGGCTGCGCGACATGCACGCGTCAAGGGTCCGCGCCGCCGGCACCAGCACGATTCGTCGAGCCCGAGAAGATACCAGCTTCATAGCAGAGGCCGAAGGCGCGCTCGGACATCCGATTGAAGTCATCTCCGGCATCGAGGAGGCTCGCCTCATCTACAACGGCGTAACGCACAGTCTGCCGCCGACCGAGGGTTTTCGTCTTGTGATGGACATCGGGGGTGGCAGCACGGAGCTGATTCTGGGGCGCGGCTCCGAGCCGCGCGCGCTGGAAAGCGTGCACCTCGGCTGCGTGTCGATGACGGAGCGTTTTTTTCCGACCGGAGCCATATCGCGCAAGGCATTCGATGCCGCGCGAGTCGCAGCTCGACTCGAGTTGCGCCCGGTCAAGACGTTTTTCAGGAATGTCAAAGACCGGGAGGCGATAGGCACGTCCGGAACGATCTTGGCGACGGAGAGCGTGGCGCAGGAGCTGGGTATCATCGATGCGCATGAGCTTACGCTCGCCGCGGTCGAGGAGCTGATCAGGCGAGTAATCGAGCACGACAGCATCGCGTCTTTAGCCATAAAGGGACTGTCCGAGCGCAGAGCCCAGGTCTGGCCGGGCGGACTGGCAATCCTTGCGGAGCTGATCAGCGTGCTCCGTATCCAGGCACTCAAGGTATCCGACGGCGCGTTGCGCGAGGGCCTGTTATACGACCTGCTTGGACGCTTGCAGCACGAGGACGCGCGTGAGCGCAGCGTTCGTGCGATGGCATCCCGGTATCACGTCGATAAAGTTCAGGCTCGGCGCGTGGCACGAACGGCAGTCGCACTGCTAAAGCAGTGCGTGGCTGCCTGGGACCTCGAGATGCCGTTTTGTGAACAGTTCCTCGACTGGGGTGCCCGCCTTCATGAGATCGGCCTCGATATCTCCCATGACGGGTTTCAGCGGCATGGCGCGTATATCGCGGAGCATGCCGATCTGCCGGGTTTTCCTCGCGCCGAGCAGCGCTTTCTGGCGTTTCTGATCGGCAGCCAGCGGCATCAGATCAACACCGCGTATCTCGAACGCCTGCCCAACGCGTGGCGGGACACGGCCCTGCGCCTCGGCATAATTCTGAGGATGGCCGTGCTCCTGAATCGCAGCCGCTCTGCCGCCCGTATTCCGCCGATCGGGGTGACCGCAGGCGAATCAAGCGTCCAGCTTACGTTCGACACTGCGTGGCTCGAGGCCAATCCATTGACGATTGCCGATCTCGAGCGGGAGCGTAACTACCTTGCCAAGGTAGGTTACCAGCTCGAATTCGGCTGAGGCTCAATACTCGCATTCGGCGAATCCGGCGGCACTGTCGACGAGGTTTGTTCAGGCCGGAAAAACGGCGCCTAACACCGCTGCACGGCTTGCCCCGGTCACCGACGGCAGATTGCCCGGCAGTCCCTTAAGCGTTCGGTCTGCAAGCCATGCGAATGCGCAGGCCTCGACCCAATCCGGATCGAGCCCTAAAGCCCCGGTACTCGCAACCTGCATCTCGGGTAGTCGCGATGCGAGCCGTCGCATCAGCTCTTCATTGTGTACGCCGCCACCGCAGACGAAGAGCTGTTGCGTTCGCTTTGCATGCCGCAGGATCGCGGCTGCAATGCTGTCGGCGGTCACTGCGCACAGCGTTGCCTGCACGTCCACCGCCTCGAGCTGTGCGGCGCCCAGGGCGGCAAGCCAGTCCAGGTTGAAGTATTCGAATCCCGTGCTCTTCGGGGGCGGCGCCTCGAAATAGGGATCCGCCAGGCAGCGGGACAGGAGCGAGCTGTCGATGCGACCCTCGGCCGCCCACCGGCCACTGCGGTCAAAGGCGTGTCCCCGCGCGCTGCGAATCCAGGCGTCCAGGAGCGTGTTGCCGGGGCCGGTGTCGAAGCCTATGACCGGCGACTTGTCCGCGGGCAGCAGGGTCAGATTTGCAATGCCCCCGATATTGACGACCGCCCGATCGAGTTCGTCGGAGCGGAGCAGCCATTCATGAAAAATCGGTACCAGCGGTGCGCCCTGTCCGCCGAGGGCGACGTCGGCGCGGCGAAAATCGGCGACGGTCGTAATTCCCGTACCCGTCGCGATCACCGCCGGATCCCCGATTTGCAGCGTGAATGGTGGGTCGGCGTCCGGTCGATGGCGCAGCGTCTGGCCGTGGCTGCCGATCGCACTGACATCGGCGGGCTTAAGGTTCGCCTGTTTTAGAAGTGCGCGTGCGGCGTCTCGGAAACAGGCCCCGATCGACGCGTCGAGACGGCCGATTTCGTCGACCGTCAAGGTGTCGGGAGAACGCACGGCAAAGTCGAGACTCGCGTAAAGCTCGTCGGGATACGGATGTCGGATCTTCGCCTGAATGTGCAGCGAGGACTCGTCGATATCGACCAGCACCGCGTCGACGCCGTCCCGGCTTGTGCCGGAGATTAATCCGATGAAAATATCAGCCACGACGCGCCCGGGTCAGCGCCCCGAAAATGCTATCGATGCAATTTGCGTACGCTTGAATTGTTCGAGTTCTTCAAGGATCGGTTCGGCGCTTGCAAGGAACTGCTCGCGGTATTTTTCGGCAATTGGGTCCGCCTTCGGCAGCTCTACGGTACGCGGATTCCGATGCACGCCGGCAATCCGGTATTCGTAATGCAGATGGTTTGCCGTGGCGAGCCCCGTCGCGCCTACATAACCGATCGTTTGTCCTTGTCTGACGCGCCTACCGATGCGGGCCTTTGCCGCAAATTTCGACAGGTGCGCGTAAAGCGTCGTTATGTTGCCGCCGTGCTGAAGTATTACGGTGTTACCGTAGCCGCCCTTCGTACCCCGAAAGATCACCTTGCCATCGCCCGAGGCTCTGACAGGCGTGCCGCGCGGCGCTGCATAGTCGACACCACGATGTGCGCGAATCTTGTTGAGTATCGGATGCCTGCGCCTCGGATTGAAATTCGAGCTGATGCGCGTGAAGTCGACAGGCGCGCGAATAAAGGCCTTGCGGACGCTGAGCCCATCGGGTGTGAAGTATTCGGATCGCCCCTCGTCGTCGATAAAGCGAACCGCTTGATACGTACGCCCGTTGTTGTTGAACTCTGCGGCGATGATTTCCCCGTCGGTCACGAATTCGCCGTTTTGCCAGATTTCCTCGAACTGCACGTAGAAGCTGTCGCCGCTGCGAATGTCCAGGACGAAATCGACGTCCCAAGCAAAAATGCCGGCGACGTTCATAATTACTTTGTCGCGAAGCCCCGCGGCTGCAGCGCTTTCGAACAGCGACGTTTGGATCACACCATGCGCAAGACGCTTGCGCATCTCTATCGGCCGCTCCACGATCTCCGCCGCGTATGTCGCACCGTCGCGATCGATTTTCAAGGCGCTCGTCAGGCCGAGTGGCGAGTACATGCTGATCAGGTCTCCGTCGTTGTGGATGATCTCGAAGACGTGACCCGGCTGCATTCGCCTGAACAACCTTCGCGGTTCGTCGAGTTTTGCGATCATCGCCAACTGAGTGACATTCAGGTCATGCTTACGGAACAGCCGGTCGAGCGTGTCGCCGCGTGAGATCGTGAGGGTCAGCGTGTCGTATTCGGGGACCGGTTCGGGCTCGACGAGTTCGTCATCGGGCATCGAGCTGACGACGAGCGCCGCAGCATCTTCGAGCGGCGTTTCGTCCGCTTCGCCGGTCGCCGACATCTCGGGAGACCCCGGCGCCGATGTCTGTGGCGGTGGGGCGTCCAGACGGGAATAAAACGCCAGCGCGAGCAACGGCAGCCCGAGACCGAACCCGAACCACTGCAACGCTTTGGTTTTTTTCGGTTTCGCGACGACTGCCGACTTGTAGTCGTGAAGCAATGGGCTGACTGGACGCGGCAAGCCTTTGTCCCTCGACTTCGAACTGCGATTACTCTACCGCGAGCCTACTGGGAGGTCAAAGAAAGCTTATAAAAGTCATAACGTTAACTTGGCAACGTCAGTTTCGGATTGAACTGGATTGAGACTGACGCGGCGGTATCGATCGGGCATTGCGCGGTCGCAGCTTTCCCCATTGCGGGCAGCAGAGTTCTATCAGCGGCGCGGGCTTTAATCGCCCGGCGAGAATGCTACAGTCTCGTGGCCCGGGTAAGGGGCGGCGAGCGCCGAATGTCGAACATCGAGCAACAAATTGCGGAACTGACGCGAGGGACCGATGAGGTGCTGCCCGAGGACGGGCTGCGCTCCAAGCTCGAATCCGGCCGTACGCTGATTGTCAAGGCTGGATTCGATCCGACCGCGCCGGATCTTCATCTCGGCCACACCGTGTTGATCAACAAGATGCGTCAGTTCCAGCAGTTCGGTCACGAGGTCGTGTTCCTCATCGGCGATTTCACCGGCCTGATCGGGGATCCATCCGGCAAGAATGCTACGCGGCCTCCGCTGTCGCCCGAAGAGATTAAGGCAAATGCGGAGACCTACGAGGCGCAGCTATTCAAGATTCTCGACGAGCAGTCGACGCGAATCGAATTCAACTCCACGTGGATGGGCCAGATGGATGCCGCGGGACTCGTAAAGCTGGCGGCCAAGTATACCGTG
Organism: Woeseiaceae bacterium; assembly: GCA_041617855.1. Taxonomy (GTDB): domain Bacteria; phylum Pseudomonadota; class Gammaproteobacteria; order Steroidobacterales; family Woeseiaceae; genus UBA1847. The sequence continues at coordinate 18,560 of JBFJOC010000044.1, forward strand.
GCGCGAATGCTGGAGCGGGACGATTTCAACAAGCGCTACACGAGCGGCCAGTCGATATCCATACACGAGTTCCTGTATCCAATCGTACAGGGATATGACTCCGTGGCACTCGAGGCCGACGTTGAGCTCGGCGGCACCGATCAAAAATTTAATCTGCTGGTCGGGCGCCACATGCAGCAGCACTATGGACAGGAGCCGCAGCTGGTCATGACGACCCCGCTGCTCGAGGGTCTCGATGGCGTGCAGAAGATGTCCAAGTCGCTCGACAACTACATCGGTATCACGGAACCGCCGGCCGAGATGTTCGGCAAGATCATGTCGATCTCCGACGAGCTCATGTGGCGCTATTTCGAGCTGCTGAGCTTTCGGTCGCTGGATGACATCGCGTTACTGAAACGGCAAGTCGAAGAAGGCGTGAATCCGCGCGATGCCAAGTTCGAGTTGGCCCGCGAATTGGTTGCACGTTTTCATGACGAGACGGCGGCAGACGCTGCCCTAAAAGACTTTGTCGCGCGCTTCCGGAAGGGCGAAATGCCGGAGGAAATCCCGGAGCTCACGCTCCAGAGTGACAACGGCAGGTTGGGCATCGCTCATCTGTTGAAGAGGGCGGGCCTGGTCAGCAGCACCTCGGAAGCTTTTCGAATGATCAAGCAGGGTGCGGTTCGCATTGACGGGGTGCGTATCGATGACCGGTCGCTCGAGATCGGCGCCGGCAGCACGTCGATTTATCAGGTCGGCAAGCGCAGATTCTCACGAGTGAGCCTGATCTGACCGGAATTTGCATGGAGGCGCCGTGTCGAAATCAGGAACGCTTTTATTTGCTTTGCAGGATTCTCGAATGAAGCGCTGGGCAGCACTGCTTGTGGCATCCGTGTTTGTGACGAGCGGCGCCCGGGGCGTATGCGCTCAGGACTCGCTGGAGGACGAGGAGGCGAGTCGCCAAGCATTCCGGGCGAGCTTCGCCACGGTGATCGACGATCTCAATGCCGATTCGTTCGGAAAGCTCGTCAATGCGATCGACCGAGACGCCTTTGTAGACCGCATATTCGGATTGCGGCTTATCGACCAGCGAGTGAAACGCCAGTTTCGAGAACGCTTGAAGTACGATTTCGAAGGAATTGTGAAATCCGGATTTCCTGACGCGAAAGACGGCATTGACGCGACGCTGCTCGGATTCGATTCCCGCGGCAATTTGGGCCGGGCGGTTGTCCGCTTCGACCTCCCCGATTTTCAATTCAACTACCACGAGTACGAATTGCAGCGTCGTGATAATGGCAAGCTCGTTGTTGTCGACTGGCTCGATTTTCTGGCTGGCGAAAAATTCACCGATGCGATGGGTATGTCGCTTATTCTGGCGGCGCCCGGAAAGCCCGCAGTCCGAAAACTTGTGGACTTCCAGAACATACGCGAGCGGGAGCTGTTCCAGCTCACCGAGCTCCTGAAGGCGGCGCGTGATCGAAAGCTCGATCGGTACTTCGAGATTCTCGAAGGCTTGGACGAGCGCCTAAAGCGTCAGGAAGTCGTCGTCCTCACTTCGGTCAAGGTCTCGAAACAGGTTCGCAACCGGCGCGCCCTGCGACAAGCGCTAACAGCTGCGGCGGCGTACTTCCCCGAGAATTCCCTCTATTCACTCATGCTGCTGGACTATTATTTTCCGACGCGCCGGTACGATGACGCATTTGCGGCGCTCTTGCGCCTTCGGGATCGGCTCGGCGTTGAGGATGCCGCGATGCTTTCGCGCTTGTCGGCGGCGACTCTGGTTCTCGGGGAGACGGCCGATGCCGTAAGCTATGCGGAGTCGGCGCTTGCGCTGGAGGAAGACCTGGAGCTTGCATGGTGGTCGGCGCTTCGTGCTTACGCCGCCGACGAGAATTACGACAAGGCAGCGGCGGCGGTTGTGACACTCGAGAGCCGTTTCAGTCACGAGCTCGGGCCCGAGGAGCTGGGCCGTGATCGGAGCTTCAGGGGCCTCCTGGCGTCGGATGCGTACAAGAACAGATCCGGCGGGCGCTGACGGCGGCCGCGAACCGAAGGGGCGGGGTCGGCCCGGCCCGCGGCGTTTGCGCGGCCAAAGCGGATCCGGTCGCCTGGCGGCCGGTCGCCGCCCCCCGGCAGCCCGGCGTATGGGCCCAGGGGGCGCCGCGAGCGGCCGACATGGCCGGCACCATTCCGCGGGCGCCTCTCTCAAGGCCTTGATTTTGGGGCGCGAATCGCCATATCCAAACAGCCCGGACGGCGCACGGATTGATTGGCTTCGAGCCTCCACACTGGCGCCTCGAATTGCGACAATTACGTGTTGACCGCAAGTGCCCGCTCGCTATAATGCGCTGCTCGCTGCGGGTACGGTGTCCTGCAGCGGACCCCCAGGAAAGACAGGCGGTGCCGGGCCGTGCAGCGGCCCCGTGTGGCCTGTATAATTGTGGGTCGGCTGGGATTTCTGGCAAACGAGGGACAGTCACCAAACCGCGGCAGCGTTACCGTCGCCACGGCTACCTGGTCACTGACCCGACCGACCCGGAATACCGGCACGCTCTTTAACAATGTAATCAGATAATTTGTGTGGGTGCTTGCGCTGGAGTTTGCGAGGCAAACAAGCGTAAGAAACCCAAGTTCAATTTACAGTAATTTGGGGATTACGCTCTTTGTAAAGCTCATAGCTTTAAACTGAA
>JBFJOC010000045.1:0-20219 GCA_041617855.1 Woeseiaceae bacterium
CCGTCGCCATCGGCTTCGCAGGACATCGCGCAGCTTTGCTTGTCGCCCTCGGCATCATAGGGTCCGGACATCAGAGCGGCGGAGATGCACTGCGGCACATAGTGGTCGGAGAGTTCGGTCATGCACTTGACGGAGATGAAGTCGAGGCCTTTTTCTTCATTGATGTCCTTGTTGGCGAGATAGCAGGCCACCTGGAAGCGCAACTTGTCCTCGGTCAGTTTTCCATCATCGAATGCGATCGATGCAAACTGTTCGGACATCCATTTCATGTTCTTGTCGATGCGATCCCGGTCGATCAGCTCGGCTCGTCGTACGATTTCGAGCTGGTCGATGTGATCCACGTCGACACCGAACTGTGAACGCCACTGCATCGGGTCGAATGTGCCGGTATCGATGCCCAGGGAGCGGCCGCCGAACAGTCCCATAACCCGACCGCGCAAGCGGGCTCTGGTCGAGGCGGCGCGGAAATAGGGCAGTAGTCGCTCGTTGAAAACGGGGGCGCCGAAGTCGTCCCGCACGCGGACGTGCTCGATGCCGAGCTGCGACAGTGTGCCCGCTGTGCCGAACAGGCCTACCATGCCGTGCGTTGCGGCGCTCGTTCCTGTCATTGTTACCGTGGGCAAGCCGGCCGCCTGTACCGCACGGACGACGATGTTGGGAGTCGCCCAGCAGGGCAGGTGCACGAACAGCGCCTCGGCTTGCGCCGCTTTGAGTTCGCGGACCTGGCTGTCCACAAGCCGCTTCGAGCGCGCGACGTTTTCGAAGGCGATGAGCTCGATGGGCAGCGAGGCAAGGTACTCTTTCGCCTCGTCGTGTCGCGGCTGCGTCAGCGGCCCGAAATAGCCTTCCCACATATAGTCTCGCTCGTCGCCGAACGTCATCAGCGCGACTCTCGGTCGGAAGTTGATTTTATTCGTCATCGAGCTTCCTCGCGTCAGGCGGTTCTGGGTTTCGTGCCGACCGGGTACTGTTCCATGATCTCGGTGACCAAGAGGCTCACGTGATCGACGAGTCGGTTGACGATGATCTCTCCTTTCTCGAGCGTGGCTTTGGTCGGGTCGCCGACAACGCCGTTGCCGCCTTCGGCCATCTCCAGCTTCTCCGGTTTGGCGAACGTTCCTTCGAAGTGATACATCTGGCCCGGCTTGGGCATGACGCCCGGCGCGATCTTCCACTTCGGATCGATCAGCCCCGTGCTCGAACCCGGTGCCGCCTTGCTCATGTCGACGAACTGCGGGTAGAGGTAGAGGGCGACCGAAGTTTCGGCCTCGTCGGCGTGCCACATCGGATCGTCGAGGATTTCCTGGTTATCACGCAGGAAGTCGTACCAGTGCAGCGACAGTACGAAGTGGCCCTGGATACCCAGCTTGTGGACGGCGACGATCGTCGACGAGACCTGGCCGTGTGCGGAAAGAATAATGAACTTGTTGAACCCGGCGACAGACGCACCGCGTACGATGTCCTCGAGCAGTGCGATGTGGGTTTCAAAGCGCAGGGGAATGGTCCCTTTAACGCCCCAGTGGTGATACGGGTGCGAACCATACATGGGGCAGGGCAATACCGTCGCGCCGGATTTCCTGGCGATCATTTCGGCCATGCCGATTGCATTCAGCGCGTCGCTGGCACACGGACAATGCGGGCCGTGCTGTTCGATCGCGCCGATCGGGAGAATGGCGAGATCGCAGACGTTCTCCGCGTAGTCAACAATGTCCGGTCCTGCTACTTCATGAAACCATACTGATGATCTTTCACTCTTCGACATAGTCCTTTCTCCAGTTCATGCGATGACGCGATCCAGTGTCGCGCCGATGTTCAGTTGATTGCCGAATTCTTCAAGCTCTTCGTACAGAGCTTCCGGCACTGGAATGCCCTTTCGCAGGCGCTCGTGTTCCTTGCGGTACTCGATTTCACCGGGCAGCAGCATCTCTGCGTCCGGGTCCCAGGTGGGCGAGGCTTTAATCGTGTCGACGAATTCGCTCATCCGCTCTTGCAGCTGTTGCTTGCTCATGAAGACCAGCGGGTTCATGACGATCATCAGGTGCGCCGTTTTGCTCGGGTCGCCCGGGTAGCGGTACATGCTCTTCAAGTGGTGCTGGAACGCACCTCCGGTAATAACACCGCAGAGTATGTCGACGAGCAGCGACAGTCCGAATCCCTTGTGGCCGCCGAGCGGCAGCAGGAATCCCTCAAAGCCGACCTTCGGATCGGTTGTTGGCCGTCCATCCTTATCGGTCGCCCAGTCCGCCGGTATTTCTTCGCCGTTCTTCGCCGCCACGAGTAACTTGCCTCCCGCCACGGCGGACAGCGATATATCGAGTACGAACGGAAACTCGCCAAACGTCGGCACGGCCACCGCGATCGGGTTATTGCCGGTCAGCGGGCGGCTGCCACCGGTCATCACCATGTTCGGAGCGACGTTGGTCATGGCGACGCCGATCATGTCGTGGTCCAGCGCCATGCGCGCGTACAGCGAGGTCGCGCCGCAGTGGTTGCTATTGATGATGGCGACGGCCGAGATATTTTGCTGTTTCGCCAGTTCGATCGCGCGCGACATCGCGGCCCTGGCGGCGACGTAACCCGAACCGTTGTCTGCGTCGAGCACCTCGAGTCCTGCGCCGGCCCGCAGGGTACTGATCCGCGGCGTACCGTTCATTGCGCCGTTCCTGAGACGGTCGAGGTACTTGCCGACCCGGATAACACCGTGTGAATCGATGCCCCAGAGGTTGGTGCGCACGAGGCAGGACGCCATGTCCTTTGCACCGTTTTCGTCGCAACCGGCCTGCCGGAACACCATGGCGACGAATCTCTCGAGCGATTCGGCGGATACGTTGATCGTGCCGTCAGACATAATTCGGACCGGGAACGAAGGGCTCGTGGCCGGGCACTTTCGTTCGAAGCCGGTAGACCGAATGTGTGGCCGTGACGTACAGGTCGGTCAGGCCGTCGCCGCCCCACGCAAAGTTGGCGGCGACCTCGGGGGTCGCGACGACGCCGATACGGTGTCCCTCGGGGTCGAAAACATGAATGCCGCCTGAGCCGCAGCAGTAAAGGTTGCCCTCGCTGTCTACCTTCATGCCGTCGGCTACGCCCGGTTCTTTGCCGCTCGTCTCGGCCCAGACGCGGTCATTGCCCAGGGTACCGTCGGAGAGCACGTCGAATACACGGATGTGCTGTCGGTCGGTGTCATTGATGTACATCAGCGACTCGTCGCGCGAAAAGCAGAGGCCGTTGGGCTTCAAAAAATCGTCGACGAGCAGGGCGAGGGCGCCGGCATCGGCATCGAGGCGGTACACGCCCTGGAACGGGAGCTCCTGCGAGCGGGCGACGCCGTATTTTTCGCTGCGGCCGGAATTGGGGTCGGTGAAATAGACGGCGCCGTCGCGTTTCACGACGATGTCGTTCGGGCTATTGAGCTCGCGTCCTTCGTAGTGAGACGCGAGAATCTCGTAGCTGCCGTCGGCATTGCTGCGGCTAACTCGGCTGGTCGCGTGCTCGCAGCTGAGCAGGCGGCCCTCCAGATCCCAGGTATTGCCATTTGCCATGTGGCTGGGCCTGCGACTGATCTGTGGCTTGCTTCCCGGGCTCCAGCGATACAGCGTGTCGCCGATGATATCGCTGAAAATTAGGACTTGGTTTCCGGGGTGCCACGCAGGTCCCTCGACAAATCGAAAGCCGGTCAGGACCTGTTCCGGTGCTCTACCGCGCTCGACGATCACGTCGAGTCCGCGGGCGGACCCTTTCGTGATCATCGCAGCCGACATGTTCATCTGCGCAGTCCTGTATCTCACTCCGGGACGGCTTCGAGACCCAGGGCTTCGCGCACCGCGCGCACGGCGTCCGACGCGTCGACGCCATAGCCGTCGGCGCCGATATCGTCGGCGAATTCCTGCGTGATAACGGCACCGCCGACGACGATCTTGACGTCGTCCCGGTCTTTAAAATGTTCGATGACCGGGCGCATCTCGCCCCGTGTCGTACTCAATAGCGCACTGAGGCAAAGCACCTGGGCGCCGCTGGCAACCGCTTCCTCGAAGGTCTCGATACGGCAGTCGACACCGAGATCGTCCACCGCGAATCCGGAACCCTTGAGCATCATGACGACCAGGTTCTTGCCGATGTCGTGGAGGTCGCCCTTGACCGAGCCGATGGCAACGTGTGCGACCGGTTCGTGACCCGATTTGACGAGCAATGGTTCGATGATGTCGACGCCGGCCTGCATGGCGCGCGCCGAAATCAGCATCTCAGGGACGAATACCTCGCCGCGGGAAAACTGGTCACCGACCTCGCGCAAGGCGGGGATCATCGTGACGTTGAGCAGTTCGCCGACGTCTTCGCCATTGTCGACAGCCTGCTGCACGATCTCGACCACCTGGTCGCGCTCGCCAAATACGATGGCGTCGTAAAGCTCGTCGTTTACGCTCATGGGTCCCGCTATCTTCGTTTTCTGTACTGATTATAGACCTCATGACGTCGAAGTCAAAACATTGATATTTTTAAAAACAATTAGTTAGCTGTTCGGTTTCTACTTACGACAAATAAAAAGGCTCTAGAATTTGCATTCGAAGTACAAGCGGTGGGAAAATGCCACTGTCAATTGCCACGGGGTATAAGTGACCTATGGCACGAAAAGTACTTCTCCTGGCATGCGGGGCGCTTGCCAGGGAGTTGGCCGAGATAGTGCGGAGCAATCGTTGGACGCACGTCCGGGTCCGTTGCCTGCCCCCCGATCTGCACAATCGGCCGGCCGAGATTCCGGGCGCCGTGCGCAAGCAGATCGAGAACAGCGGCAGTGAATTCGAGCAAATCCTCGTCGCTTACGGCGATTGTGGCACGGGCGGCAAACTCGACGAGGTCCTGCGGGAATACGGCGTCGACAGACTGCCGGGCGCGCACTGTTACGAGTTCTTCGCGGGTAGCGAGAATTTCGCCAACATCGCCGAAGCCGAGCCGGGCACGTTCTATCTCACCGACTTTCTCGTGCGTCACTTCGACAGACTTGTCCGCAAGGGGCTCGGCCTCGACGAACGGCCCGAGCTCAAGGAGCTGTACTTCGGCAACTACCGTCGCCTTCTCTTCCTCGCGCAGGACGACGATCCCGAGCTCGCCGAGCAGGCGCGCCAGCACGCTGGCTATCTCGGCCTCGAGTACCACCGGCATTTCACGGGCGCACAGCGTGTCGAGCGACACCTGACGGAAAACATAGTCCACTGGCAGTAAGTGCTGCCGGCATCGGAGATTTGGCATGACAGACACTGTTGTCAGTTCCGCGAGCAAAGAAGTCGTCATCGGTTTCGAGCGGCCGTTCGTCGTTATCGGCGAACGCATCAATCCAACGGGCCGCAAGCTGCTGGCCGAAGAAATGAGGAACGGCGATTACAGCCGGGTCGAATCCGACGCGATTGCGCAGGTGGAAGCGGGCGCGCAGATTCTCGACGTCAATGCCGGTATCGCGATGGCGGACGAGCCGAAGATTCTCGCCGAGTGCGTTCGACTGGTGCAGTCAGTGACAGATGTTCCCCTGTGCATCGACTCGTCGGTCATCGAGGCGCTCGAAGCCGGTATAGAGGCCTGCGAGGGTCGCGCGCTTCTGAACTCGGTGACCGGCGAGGAGGAGCGCCTGGAGCGCATCCTGCCGCTGGTGAAGAAATACGACTGCGCTGTGGTCGCCATCTCCAACGACGACTCCGGAATCTCGGAAGACATCAACGTGCGCTTCGAGGTGGCAAAGAAGATCGTCGAACGTGCCGCGGACCACGGTATCCCGGTGAGCAGCATCGTTGTTGATCCTCTTGTCATGCCGGTCGGTGCTGTGAACTCCGCTGGCCGCCAGGTCATGGAACTCGTGCGGCGTCTGCGCAGCGAACTCAAGGTCAATACGACCTGCGGCGCGTCAAACCTGAGTTTCGGCTTGCCCAACCGGACCGGCCTGAATGCCGCATTCATCGGCATGGCTATTGCCAGCGGGATGACATCCGCAATAACCAACCCACTGCACGCCGAGATGATGCAGGCAATACGTGGCGCCAATGTCGTGACGGGGCACGATCCCGAGTGCATGCAGTGGATCAAGGCCAATCGTCCACCGGCGGCAGAGGGACGGCGCCGGCGCGCCCGGCGGGGCTGACGTACGCGGTGGGCTCACGCCGGGATGCGCTCGTCGTCTTCTCGCCGTCGGGCAAGCGTGGCCGCTTCGCCCCGGGGACGCGCGTACTCGACGCGGCGCGCAGCCTGGGCGTGGACATCGACTCGGTCTGCGGCGGCCGCGCCATGTGCGGTCATTGCCTGGTAGACGTGACCGAAGGCGAGCTGGCGAAATTCGACATCGTCTCCAGCGTGTCCAACCTGTCGCCGCCCAGCCAGGCCGAACAGGATTTTTGCGGCGCTTCCGGCGTTCGCCGGCGGCTGAGCTGCCGCGCGAAAATCCAGGGCGATGTGGCGATAGACGTGCCTCTCACCAGCCAGGTGCACAGGCAGGTCGTGCGCAAGCCGTTCGAGGCACACGACATCGAGATCAACCCGGTCGTCCAGCTTCATCTTGTCGAGCTCGAGCCACCGGAACTCGGCGACTCCGCGGGCGACCTGCAGCGCCTGGTCTCGGCACTGCAACGGGACTGGCAGCTCGGTGCGCTTACATGCAGCCTGCCTGCCCTGCAGCAGCTGCAGAGCATCGTGCGTCAGGATGACTGGCGGGTGACCGCTGCAGTACGAAACGGCCGCGAGATCGTCGCTGTCTGGCCGGGACTCAAGGAGCGTGTATTCGGCGCTGCAATCGACGTGGGCTCTACGACCCTCGCGGTTCATCTGTGCGACTTGCGCAACGGTGATGTCGTCGCCTGCGGCGGGTCGATGAACCCGCAGATTCGATTCGGCGAGGACCTGATGAGCAGGGTCTCTTACATCATGTCCAATCCGGGCGCCGACCGTGAGCTGACCCGCATCGTCCGTCAGAGAATCAGTGAGCTGATTGCTGAAGTAGCCATTGATGCGGCTGTGGCCGTGAACGACATCCTCGAGCTGACGATCGTCGGCAACCCCATCATGCAGCACCTGGTGCTTGGCATCAGTCCCGTCGAGCTCGGCCATGCGCCTTTCACCCTCGCCAACGACGAGAGCGTCGACGTGCTGGCAAGCGAGCTTGACCTGGTCATCAATCCGGGCGGTCATGCCTACGTACTGCCTTGCATCGCAGGACACGTGGGAGCGGACACGGCCGGCGTAATGCTCGCAGAGGCACCGTTCGACCGTGACGACGTCTCACTGATCGTCGATATCGGCACCAATGCCGAACTATTGCTCGGCAGCCGGGAGCGCCTGCTCGCGGCATCCAGCCCGACTGGCCCGGCTTTCGAGGGCGCACAGATCTCGTCGGGGCAGCGCGCAGCCCCGGGTGCTATCGAGCGGGTCCGCATCGATCGCGAAACGCTCGAGCCCCGTGTCAGGGTCATCGGCAGCGAGCTGTGGTCCGATGAAGCCGGTTTTGTCGATGCCCTGCCCAGCGGTGGCGTTACCGGGATTTGCGGCTCGGGGATCATCGAGGCGATCGCGGAACTGTACCTTGTCGGCGTCATCGATGCCGACGGCAGAATCAACGGCGAGCATGCCGGTCGTACGCAGAGGATCGCGAGGGACGGGCACGGCTGGTCCTACATGCTCTATGACGGGCAGCCGAAGGTAGTCATTCGCCAGCACGACGTGCGCGCGATTCAGCTCGCGAAGGCGTCGATGTACGCGGGTGCGCAATTGCTGATGAGCAATCTCGGCGTGGAGCGCGTGGACAGGATCAGGCTGGCGGGTGCTTTCGGCGCACAGATCGACGTCACCTATGCGATGGTGCTCGGCCTCATTCCCGACTGTTCGCTCGACGCCGTTTCGTCTGCCGGTAACGCTGCCGGAACAGGTGCACGAATTGCGTTGCTCGATGGCAATGCCAGGACGCTGATCGAGAAGCAGGTCCGCAAAGTCGAGAAGATCGAAACGGGCGCAGAGAGCGATTTCCAGGAGTACTTCGTGGCCGCGATGCCGATTCCGCACGCATTCCATGCATTCCCGGAACTCGACAGGAGGGTTGATTTGCCGCAAAAAGCGCCGAAAGCACGGCGCTCGAGCCGAACGGCATAGCCGCGAGTACACGACGGAGACACGCGATGAGAGTTAAGAGCCTGGATCACTACAACCTGCGTGCTTCTCGAGAACTCCTGCAAGAGCTGCGCGATTTCTACTGCGCTGTGGTCGGCCTTTCGGAGGGCGATCGACCGGCGTTCCGCGAGGATGGCTACTGGCTTTATGCGGGCAATCACGCGGTTCTGCATCTGAGTGTCGCGGCTGATGGCGACAGCTGTCCGCCGTTTGCGGCCTCGACCTTCGACCATGCGGCGTTTGCCTGCGCTGGTAGGGCCGACTACGAGAAGCGCTTAGTGGAGTCGAATATTTCTTATCGAACAGCCGAAATTCCCGGGACGGCGCGCACGCAACTGTTCTTCGACGACCCGGCCGGCAACGGCATCGAGCTCAATTTCGACGAGGGTGACGTTTAGGCGTTATCGCCGTTTTGCACGGGCATCCTCGCAGTATCGTACTTTTCCCAGCCGTGCCCGTTGAAAGGATCGACGCCCAGCTGCTGCATGACATAGGGAAAGTCGACCATCACCCAGTTGTCGACAATCTTGCCGTCGACGACCTTCCAGAAGTCCATATAGCGGATTTCGACGCGCTTGCCGGTCGGCTCGATGCCCATGAACGGGCCGCTGTGCACGGCCTCCTGGCGGCCGAACGCGGCACACCATTCGCCCTGGGTAATGCGCGCCTCGTCGATGCAGACCTTGTCCGAGAAGGCAGCCTGGAACGGGCGCTGCCAGTTGTCCTGGAATTCCTTAAGTCCGTTCTTGAATCCGCAGCCGGCGTTGCCGATCCAGCGGAACGACTCGCTGAAGAACCGCCCCATGTTGTCGATGTCATGATCGTTCAGCCCATTGACCATGGCATCGATCGTCGCCAGCGTCTCATCGGTCTTTTCCGGATCGTTGTCTCTGGTAAGGCGTGCCTGTTCCGGCCGAGCACCTTTCATATTGTCTGCCTCGCAATAGTGAGTTCTCGCATCCGCGCCAGCACATCGATGCCAAGTTGCTGGTAGATGTCCAGCAAATCGATCAGCACCCAGTTCTCCCTCAGCATGCCGTTCTCGCAGCGCCAGATATCAAGACTGCAGAACTTGATCTTCTGGCCCGAAGGCGCGATACCCATCCAGCCATCGCCGCTCACGGTCGCAGTCATTGCCGGCCAGCCGCAGAATGCAACGTAGTCGCCGTCGGCGAAGAAACAGTCGTAACCGCCTTGCTTGGTATTCGCCTGCCGGTCGGGCAGTGCGTTGAGAAACGGCACCTGGTGCCACTGGCGAAAACCGTCGATGCGGCGGTTCGAGCCGATCCCGGCCGGACCGTACCAGTTCATTCTCGGGTGCCAGTATCGTTCAAGCTGCATGGCCTCGTGCCCACCGCTCTCGTACTTGCCAAGCCCATCGATCATGTCTCTGACAAGTTGCATGCTGGCAGCACTCTTTTCAGGGTCCTGCGGTGCCGTCACTATTCCGTCCTGCGTAGCGGGGCCCGGTACGTGAATCTCAACGCCCAGGCTCGGCGCCATCGGCCACGCGTCGGCCTGCATAATCAGCTGCGGAATGTCCCAGAGCAGCCGCATCGATACGATCTGATTGCCGTCCATTCGAAAGAACTCGATGAAACGCATCGTTGCCAGGTGTTGCGTCGGCGGAATATCGAGCCAGGGCTTCTCGAAGACACCCGTGTAGTAGCCGCCGCAGGCAATCCAGGGCTCACCTCGATCGACGGCGCCGATGACGATATAGTCGCGGCGCTCGAGGTCAGGTATTGCGCGGAGCAGCGGTGCGTACGCCTGATCGAACAGTGCGTCGGGCCCGTCGACTTTGCCCAGCGGCCAGGCCAGCGTCGCGTCACAATCCGGGCGGCACAGTGCCCGCAACTGCTGCCGGAGGTGCGCTGCGTCGCAATCGTACAATGCGGCGCGAAAATCGCTGAAACGTTGCTTGCTGCCGGTTATCGGGTCTGACATCGGAAGGACTCGGCGAGGCTGGTCCGCAGCCTGTGATTATGTATTGCATTCGAAGTCAAATACAATCATATTGCGCTGCACACCCGCAACAGGCCAGTGCCGGCACATGAAATCCGACGTTCTGCAGGACGCAAAGCACATCGTCCGCGACTTCCACGACAGTTTCGATTCGGCAAGCGACGATGATCTTGCTGGCGTAGTGTCATCGTATACCGTTGATGACTACCTGTGGCGCGGAATGCACCCCTTCTACGAGCAACGCGGCAGCGATGCGGTCGTCGGCGGGTTCTGGCTGCCCTTGAGAGACTCGCTGCGACACCTGCAGCGCAGGGAGGATGTCTTCATGGCGGGCCGCAACGATGCCGACGGCGGCAAGACGGTCTGGGTCTCCAGCATGGGCCACATGATGGGCCTGTTCGACAAGGACTGGCTTGACATTCCGGCGACGCGCAGGATGGCTTTCCTCCGCTACGCCGAGTTCCATCGCGTCGAAGAGGGCAGGATCAAGGAATCCGCGTTCTTTTGCGACGTGATCAACCTGATGCAGCAGGCCGGCTACCACCCGTTACCGCCGCAGACGGGCGCCGCCTTCCTGCATCCGGGGCCGCTTACCCAGGACGGCATCCTGCTCGATCCACAGCAACCTGAGGAAGGCGAGAAGACCATGGCGCTCGTCAATCGCATGATCGCCGACTTAAGTGCGCTCAATGTCAGCGACGCGCACCATTGCCCGCCAGAGCTGCTCGCCAAGACCTGGCACGACGACATGATCTGGTATGGTCCGGCGGGTATCGGGGCGACCTACACGATTCCGCGATACCAGCAGCAACACCAGTTCCCTTTTCGCCGACACATCAAGGACAAGGTCTTCAACGGTCACGTGGCGCGCTTTGCCGAGGGTAACTACGCCGGCTTCTTCGGCTGGTCCAACCTGACCAACACGCCGACTGGCGGCTTCCTCGGGTTACCCGGTAACGAGGTGCGGGCGGACATGCGGGTGGTCGACATTTACCGGCGCGACGGGGACAAGCTGGCCGAAAACTGGGTATTCATCGACCTTTTGCATTACCTGAAGATGCAGGGGCTCGACATACTCGAGCGCCTCCGCGAGCTGCGGCGTCTCGACTAATAGACTTCGGACACAGGCCCCCCGGAAGGGGCTCTATTCACAGCGGCGCCCAGCCAGACTTACGCGGCTTTGTCCTTGTAACGCGCGACGCGGATGTCGGCCTGCGCCTTATGCCCGGCAAATCCTTCGAGTGCACAGAGTCGCGAGCAGTACTCGCCGATCGTCGCAGTGGCTTCGGGCGTCACGCGCTGGTACGTGCAGGTCTTGATGAACTTTCCGACCCATAGCCCGCCGGTATAACGCGCCGCGAGCTTGGTCGGCAGCGTATGGTTGGTGCCGATCACCTTGTCGCCATAAGCGACGTTCGTCTCGGGTCCCAGGAACAGGGCACCGTAGTTGGTCATGTTGTTCAGGAAGTAGTCGTCGTCACTGGTCATGACCTGTACGTGTTCGCTCGCGATGCGATCGGCTTCGACCAGCATCTCCTCCCTGGTGTCGCAGAGGATGATCTGCCCGTAGTCACGCCACGCCTGCCCCGCGATGTCAGCCGTCGGCAGGGTCTTGAGCTGACGCTCGATTTCCTTTTGCGTATCGGCAACCAGTTTCTCCGATGTCGTCAGCAGAATTGCCGGCGAGTTGGTGCCGTGTTCAGCCTGGCCGAGCAGATCCGTTGCCGCCATCTCGCCATCGATCGTGTCGTCAGCGATCACCAGTGTCTCCGTCGGGCCGGCAAAAAGATCGATACCGACACGCCCGTATAGTTGGCGCTTGGCCTCCGCAACAAAAGCGTTGCCGGGACCGACCAGCATATCGACCGGCGCGATGGTCTCGGTACCCAGCGCCATCGCGCCGACCGCCTGGATACCGCCGAGGCAGTATATTTCGTCCGCGCCCGCAAGATGCATGGCCGTGACGATGGCATCGTGCGGACCTCCCGAGAAGGGCGGGGCGCACGCGATGACTCGCTTGACGCCGGCAACCTTCGCTGTCAGTACACTCATGTGCGCGCTGGCAACCATCGGGTATTTGCCGCCCGGGATGTAGCAACCGACGCTGTTGACCGGGATATTCTTGTGGCCGAGCGTCACGCCGGGAAACGTCTCCTCCTCGACATCGCGCAGGGCGGCTTTCTGAATTTCCGCGAATTTTCGGATCTGCGCCTGCGCGAACTTGATGTCGTCAATTGTCTGGTCCGGAAGGCGGGAAATCGCAGCCTGGATATCGCTGTCACTGAGCCGGAAGGATTCCGGCGACCACTTGTCGAATTTCTCCGACAATTGGCGCACGGCGTCGTCGCCGCGTGTTTCGATGTCCTTCAATGTCGTTTCGACGGTGGTTTTGACCTTCGCGTCAAAATCGGCCGCGGCTTCCTCGCTGATGCCGGGCTTTATAACCTTGATCACAATAGTTTCCTCAAATGAAAAGTCGTGGGTTGTTTCAGTCGATCAGGCGCGGCGGCTTCGGATGATCGCCACCACGAACGATGTAGGCCTCGGCCGCGATGTTGCCGGCGTTGGAGAACGCTCGAACTGCGCGGACTGGTATAGTCAGAACGTCGCCGGGACCGAGCGCCACGTCGCCGTCGTCGAACTGCACGGTCAGCTGGCCCTGCTGCATCAGGATGACTTCCTCTTCCTCGCGCACGTGCCGTTTCGTCGATACGTCCGGATCGACGGCGATGTGCCGAAGGTGAAATCCGTGCGGCCACGCCATCTTGCCGGCGGGCATGTGCTCATCGGGGGACGCGGCACCGATGATGGGATACTCCTTGAGTTCTGCAAGCACGAACTCCGGATCAGCATCTGCTCTTAATTCGTCGCGCAGGACGACGCAACTTGCCATTTCGTCAGCGGTCATGCGCCGCAGGCGAGCAACGTCATCCTCCGTTGTCGCCGGCATTGGCGTCTTGCCTTCCGGGATCGTCTCGCCCTTTGTCGTGTCCACGAGACTGCCGTCTTCGAGCAGGATCAGTCCGTGTTCCCTGGCTGCGTCGAACACGTATGGCGCCCAGGTGACATGGCCCGGGTCGTCGCCGCCCAGCACGGCAAACATGTAGCCGACATCATCGCCGACGTTCTTGAAGCCGCGGAAGACATGGACGGGTATCGAGATCGTGTCACCCGGTCCGAGAACGACTTCGCCGTCTTCGCATTCGGGGCCCAGGTAAAAGGCCCAGGTCCCCTTGTGAATGACGAAGACTTCGGCCGTTTCGTGGCTGTGCTGCGAGTTGATACAACCGGGGGGCTGTCGCGCACCGCCGATATTGAAGCCGTGAGGGATCTCGATGTGCACATGCTGGTCCGGATTCTCGGCCACGCCGGGACCTATGATCGTGAAATTTTCCTTCCGCTTACGGCCGGGCGTCCGCGTGTCGATGAAAGCCGTCGTGCACGGCCGCAGATCGTCGTAGCGGACGAGTCGCTCGTCGAGCAATTCGGCGAGACGGTTCTGGGCGATCACGGCCGGGTCCATGGGAGGGTGTTCCTTCGGTTGCGATTGTCGGGCAGCTTGCGCCGCACGAATGTACTTCGAATGCAAATCAAATTCAAGACTTCTGGAGTTCTATGGTCCGATTAGCCTATTATCATAAGCTTTAGAGGGGGATCCGTCCTGCATTCGAAGTACAATCCGCCACAAACAAGGGATGTCCAGGGGACGAACATGACAGTCACTCAGCACGGCGCCTACGGTGCCGACGACGATCTCGTCGACTACATCCTCGGCATCACGTTCGAGATCTGGGAGCAGGGCGGCGTTGACCTGATCGAGCAGTACTACGGCCCGGACACGGTGGTTTATGGCCTCGACGGGATTACGCTGGGGTCAGCCGCCATGATTGCAGGCACCAGCGCCGTGCTCGCGGCGTTCCCCGACCGCCTGCTGCTCGCCGACGATGTCATCGCCGCCGGCGACAGCCACAGCGGCTACTCGTCCCATCGCGTCGTGAGCCCCATGACCAATACGGGCGACTCGATGTTCGGGCCTGCGACCGGCAAGACCCTGCGCATCATGAACATGGCGGATTGCGTGGTGGAGGAAGGTGTGATCACGAGAGAGTGGCTCGCACGCGACAACCTGGCGCTGGTCCGGCAGCTCGGCTTCGATACGCGCGAGTGCGCATTGATGCTGAAAGCCAGGCAGACGCCGGAACTGCTGCGCTGGTTCGAGGAGGAAGCGGCCCGGCTTGCGTCGACTCCCGTATCCCCATCCCGGCTTGTCGACGCGCGTGCCGATATCGAGGTGTTTTCGCAGCAGCTCCTGGCGGCATTGTGGCAGTCGGGAGATTCCGCGATGCTCGAGGCAGCATTCGCTCCCTACGCGGTGATGCATCGCTCACCGGTCGAGATCGTCTCGGGCCGTGACAGCATCATCGACTACCACGCCCGCCTTCGCGCAGCGTTCGACGTGTCGGCCGCCAGCGTCGATCATGTTGTGCAGCAGCCCGCCGGCGGAAACGCGACTCACGTCGCCACGCGCTGGGCACTCAGTGGCACGCACGTGGGCGAGTTCCTGGGTGCCGAGGCCACCGGCCGCCCGGCTTACATCATGGGCGTAACTCATCGCCGACTTGTCGACGGTCGTATCGCCGTCGATTGGACCGTGTTCGACAGCCTCGGCGTGCTCGGCCAGCTACTTTAGCCATGGCGACCCGGCGCAGGATCATCGACGCCCACCACCATCTCTGGGATCTCTCGGCCTGTCGTTACCCGTGGCTTATGGAGCAGGGCGTGGTGCGCTTTTTCGGCGATCCGGCACCGATACAGAAGGACTACCTGGTTGCGGATCTGTTGCGGGACGCCGCGGCCTTCGAGCTTGCCGCATCGGTACACGTGCAGGTGGGCGTCGCTGAGGGCGACGAGATTCGCGAGACCGCATGGCTGGAGGCGACGGCCGCCGAGCACGGCTTGCCGAGCGCGATCGTCGCGTACTGCGACCTGGCGGCAGAGGATGCCCAGCAGGTCCTCGACTGCCACTCGCAGGCGTCGCGCCTGCGGGGGGTGCGCCAGATCGTCGGCCGCTCGGAATCAGAGGATGCGGTAACAGGCAGCGGCGCATTACTGGAGAATCCTCTGTGGCGCGACAACCTGGGCTCGTTACGCGAGCGTGGCCTGAGTTTCGACCTGCAGCTTATCCCGCCGCAGCTACCGAAGGCTGCTGAGGTACTGGAGTCGCTGCCGGGCCTGGACGTGGCGTTGTGTCACTGCGGCTCGCCGTGGGACCAGTCGGCAGCCGGGTTGCGGGCCTGGCGCAAAGGCCTCGAGCGCCTGGCGAAACTCCCTGGTGTCTACTGCAAGATCTCGGGTCTCAGCATGTTCAATCATGACTGGAAGCTCGAAAATTTGCGGCCGATCGTCGAAACCTGCATCGAGGTGTTCGGCCCGGCGCGATGCATGTTCGGCTCCAACTTCCCGGTGGACAAGCTGCACAAGAGCTGGGACGAAATCTGGTTCGCCTACGAGGCGATCGCAAGTGGCTACACGGCGCAGGAACAAGACTCGCTTTTCGTCGAGACCGCGGCCGCGTTTTACCGCCTGTAGCTAGTCAAAAACGCTCGCAAGCCGATTGGCACCTGCGAGTATCATGCTCTGGTCCGATCCCAGCAGGAAAAGGCTGGCGCCTGCATCGCGCCAAGAAGGGATTTCATCGAGTTCCGGCGTGAACATGCCCACTGTCATGCCCTTACTGGCGGCATCCGCGCAGATGCCCTGCACAGCGTCGATAACGGCGGCATCAGAGGGTGCCTTGCCCATCGCCACGGCCAGGTCGATGCGGCCGATGAAGATCGCGTCCACGCCTTCGACGGCTGCAATCTCGGCCACATTATCCAGGGCGGCCAGGTCCTCGATCTGAACGATCACGGCAGTCTGTTGACGGCTGTCCTCCATGTGCTGTGGCATGCCCTTCGTCGTGAAGTCGGATGCGCGCGTGGAGCCCGCAAAGCCGCGCCCACCTTCGCCGAAGTGCGCGGCGGTGACGATACGCCTTGCCTGTTCCGCCGTCGTGACATGGGGAACCAGGATTCCCGTGGCCCCGCTGTCAAGCGCATTGCGAATTTCTGTCGACGAGTCATTCGCGGTTCGCACTAGTGAAGGACGATCGGCCGCGCGGAAAGCGGCGACACAGAGATCGAGTTCGAGTCGCCCGAACGGCGCGTGTTCGACGTCGATGCAGAATGCATCGAGATCCGAAAGGCTCAAGACCTCGGCGACGATCGATGACGGCGTCTTGATGAACGTGCCGACGATAAGGTCGCCGCCGATGAGGCGGTTCCTGAATGTGCTGCAAGATTTGCCCATTTTCCTAACCCCACAGTCGATTGCTGGCAATCGCGGCGCCATCGGCCATGCTTTTCAACTTGGCGTAAACGATGTCCTGGTCGACCGCGCCGAAGCCGGCAAACGTGGAGAAACCGCAGTCGCTTCCCGCAATCACGCGCTCGCGCCCGACGATGTCGGCGAAACGGCAAATGCGTTCCGCGACGAGTTCCGGGTGTTCGACGAAATTCGTCGTCGAATCGATGACGCCGGGCACGAGAATCAGGTCGTCGGGCAAGGCGGTCTCCGCAAAAGTCTTCCATTCGTGTGCGTGCCGCGGATTCGATGACTCGAACAGCAATGCGCCCACGTTCGCGCGCAATGCAATTGGCAGGACCATTTCCATTGGCGCATCGTGGTGATGGGGGCCCTCGTAGTTGCCCCAGCAAACATGCAACCGGACCCTGTCCTTCGGGATGCCGGTCAGCGCGTGATTGAGGGCGTCGACGTGCAGGTTCGCGAGCGCGCGGTACTCATCGTCGCTCTTGTCCTTGAACATCATGTGCCTGCCGAGGCCGAGATCGGGCGAATCGAGCTGCAGCACGATGCCGGCCTCGACGATCGCCCGGTACTCATGCGCCATGGCATCGGCCAGCGCGCGCAGGTAGGCCTCGTGGGTCGGATAGTGCCTGTTGGGCTGGAAAAGCGCGATGACGCCCGGTGAGGCGGCGTTCATGAAACCGTCACTCGGCTTGTGCCTGTCGACTGCTGTCCTGAAATTTTCGATGTCGACCTGTACCGGTCCCATGTCCTTGACCGCAATGTCCCCGACACAGCATGGTCGCTGATAGCTTGGCGTACCGCCGGAACTGGCCTGGCGCGCGAGAAAACCGGGGTAGTCTTCGAGGTCGCTGGGCGGCTGGCGATCGCTGTCGCCTTCGAATCCGGTGATTCGATCCTTGATGTAGGTCGCGTAGCTGATCTTGCTCATCTCACCGTCGCTCACGATGTCGACGCCGTGTGCCACTTGTTTCGCTACGACTTCATCGACAGCCTCGCGTATTACTGCCTCGGCGTTTGGTGGTTCCTCGCCCTTTTCCTGCGCGAATACGACGTCAGTCACCGCACTGGATCGGGGCAGGCTGCCGACGTGCGTGGTGAGAATTCTGTCCTTACTGGTTTGCATGGCTGCCTCCGTGTTGCAGCAATCGCTGAAGTTCCCGGTTGACGATGTCCGGTTGCTCCATGGTGGCGAGGTGCCCGCAGTTCTCGATGACGACGAGTCGTGCTCCGGGAATCCGCCGGGCCATGAGTTCGTGATAGGCGGGCGGACAGATGTGGTCCTCCGCGCCGCAGATGACAGCGGTCGGGCAGTCGATCGTGTCCAGCGTCGTGACGCTGTCCGCTCGATCCTTCAGCGCGAGGGACTGTCGCTCGAACACCTCCTCGCCCGCGTCGAGCGCCATCGCGAGAATCTCGTCGAGGAGTTCCTGGTTATCGCGGTTCGCGCTGGCGAGGTAGGCGGGTTTCAGAGAATCGGTCGCAAGTTTCTTGAGCTGGCCGGACAGCACTTGCCGCACCTGGTCCATGCGCATCGTGCGCTTGTCCGGTGTGTCCGCATAAGGATTCGTATCGAGCAGAGCGAGATGCGTGATCCGTTGCGGGGCCTGGCGCCAGAGTTCGAACGCGACGATTCCGCCCATCGACAGTCCGGCGGCTGCGAACATGTCGGGCGCACTGTCCAGAATGGCCGCGGCCATGTCGGGGATATTGTCATGGGACATCAGGTCGGCGACCAGGCAGTTGACGTTCAGCGCCTCGATTTGCCGTTTCCACAGGCGCTCGTCGCACATCATGCCCGGCAGCAGAAGCAGGTTCTTCTCGGGCACGAGTTCCCGTGCTCAGGCGGATTCTTCGGCGAGCCGAGCCGATCCGCCGCGAATGCGGTCTCCGGAAAACACGCGCTTTTCTGGCGTCAAGTCCGGGTTCTCGATCCGATCGATGAGCATCGATACAGCCGCCTCGCTCATCCGTCCGACAGGCTGGCGGACGGTACTGAGATTGTAGGCCGCGAATCGGGCGGGACCGACGCCGTCGAAACCAACGACGGAAACATCTTCGGGTACTCGCAACCCGGACGATTCGCGCGCTTCATCGATACAGCCGATCGCCATTACGTCGTTTGCTGCAATGACGGCGTCCGGGGGTGACACGCTCCGGCTCAAGATTTCGGAAAATGCCGCGCGGCCACTGGCGTAACCATAGTCGCCGCTGACGACAGTGATGTCCTTGACGCCGAGTTCGCGCAATTTTTGCAATGCGCCTCGCGTGCGCTCCATGCTGACCTGGGAATCCTCCGGTCCCGAGACGATTGCAAATTTCTTGTGGCCCGCGGCCACGAGTTCGCCGACCAGCCAGCGTTCACCCTCTTCCTGGTCACAACGCACCGAATTGACCAAGATCTCGGGCAGGGTGCGGTTGTAGAAGATCACGGGGATTTCGGCTTTCTCGATGATCGCGAGTTGCTCAGCGCTCAGCATCGCGGCCGTAATCACGCCGTCAACCTGGTACTGCAGCATCTGCTCAAGTGTCGATTCGATATCGCTTTCGTGTTCCATCGTGAACAGAAGCACCCGGATGCCACGCTCGGAGAAGCGCTGCGTGAGCTGCACGAGGACTTCCGGATAATAGAGATTGGTCTGCTTCGAGATCACGACAGCGACCATGTTCGAACGTTGTGTAATCAGGCCGCGCGCAATGGCATTCGGTCGATATCCGAGCTTGTTGGCTGCGGACATCACGCGGTCGCGCATCTCCTTCGAAGCGCTGGCGCCGGGCTGAAAAACGCGCGAAACGGCCGACTGCGAAACGCCCGCAAGTTCCGCGACATCGTAAGATGTTGCGCGCTTGCGGGTGCTCTTTTCGCCGTTATCTTTCGGCTTTCTCTCTGCTTTGCTCACCGGCCACTCCTCGAACCCGGCTTCCATTCAGCGACAATGCTAGGCAGTATTGCATTCGGATGCAATACGGAGAACGGGCATGACCCAGTCACTTCAGGGACAGGTCGCGATTGTAACAGGCGGTGGACGCGGCATCGGACGCCGTTGTGCCGAGGCACTCGTGGAGGCGGGCGCCAGGGTCATTGCCGTGGCGCGCTCGTCAGATGACCTCGCTGAGTTGGCTGCGCATTCATCCGGGCAGATAGAAACCTGGACCGCCGATGTGACGAGCGACGAGTTCCTGGCGATGGTCGATGGCGTTGAAGGCTTGAGCATCCTGGTCAACAACGCGGGCGGCAACCGGCCACAACCGTTCATCGACGTCGATACCGAATCGCTGGATTTCGTCATCGACCTCAATGTTCGCGCGGCGTTCCGGGTCGCCCAGGCCGCTGCGAGATCGATGATCGCTGCCGAAACGCCCGGTTGCATCGTTCACATGTCGTCGCAGATGGGCCATGTCGGGTCGCCCGGCCGGACCGTGTACTGCATGACCAAGCACGCGATCGAGGGGCTGACAAAGGCGATGGCTGTCGAACTGGCGCCAAGCGGGATTCGCGTCAATTCGGTGGCGCCGACTTTTGTCGAGACGCCGCTGACCAGGCCTATGCTCGAGAACCCCGAGTTCCGTGACTTCGTGCTTGGCATGATACCGATGGGCAGGCTCGCGACTGTCGATGACGTCGTTGCAGCAGTTCTTTACCTGGTGTCGCCGGGTGCCGGCAGCGTGACCGGCCACAGCCTCCGCGTCGACGGCGGCTGGACAGCACAATAGAGAGGGAATCAACGATGGAACAGTTTGGCACGCTCAAC
>JBFJOC010000046.1:0-20122 GCA_041617855.1 Woeseiaceae bacterium
AGCTGCGCGTTGATGCGAATGCGATCGCCAGCTCGCTGCACGCTGCCTTCGAGGATCGTGGCGACGCCAAGCTCCGACGCGATCTCCGGGATTTTCTTAACCGTGTCGCGATATCCCATGACCGAGGTACGCGACGTTACTTTCAAGCCGCGAATCTTCGATAGCTGCGTCAGCAGATCATCATGAATGCCGTCCGAAAAGAAGAGGTTGTCGTCAAGTTTGGAGCGGTTGGCAAATGGCAACACCGCAATGGAGTATTCGCCGAGGTCCTTTCCGACGACTTCGGTGCGGCTCGTTTGGCTCGTCGCGGCCGGCTCCGATTCGATGACAGGTATCGAAGGTTCATAAAAGAACATTTGCCATGCCAGCACGACCGCAATACACAGCACCGCAGCAATTGTAATGACGTCGAGCTTTTTCGCGGTAAGATGCGTAATCGATGCATCGCGAATTACATCACTTTCACGTTTGATGCCTTCGGGCGTAATTTCGTAGGCCCAGGAGAAAAAAACGGTTGGGAAGAACCCTAGAACGATAATCGTAATGATTATCTTCATTACCCACGCAGGCGCTTCGAAGGACTCGGCGGCCAATTCCAGGACCTGTATCAGCAGCCAGCCGACGACGGAGTACGCTACGGCAACGCGAAATACGTTGCGGCGCTTGAGTTCAAGGAAGAAGCCACTCATACCGTAGAATTATAGATTACCTAGGTTCGAACCGAATTTTCCAGACTAGAAAAGGCGTCGGGATGCTGCGGGCGCGGAGGTGCATTGCGAGGTCGTCTCCCGAGAAACCCTAACACTTGGAGCGCTGCCGGCAGATCCGTTAAGGTAGCGCGTCCTCCGTAATCAGTGAATCTGCCATGACCGGAATCGAATTCTCGCGCGGATACCGGGCGGCTCTGGCCACATTAGCCCTCGCGTCCGCGCTGACGCTCGTACCAGCTCCCGTCGTCGCCGCCCCGAAGGCTTTGACCGGCGCACGGATCCTGACGGCTGCAGGCGCGCCGATCGAGGACGGCGTACTGCTGATCGCGGACGGTAAGATCGTTTCGGTCGGGCCACGGAGTGCGATACGGATTCCTTCGGATATCGACACCATCGACGTATCCGGCCGCATTATTATCCCGGGCCTCGTCGACACCCACAGCCATATCGGCGAAGTATCGGGCGGGGACGCGTCCGACCCGATCCAGCCGGAAACCCGCGTGCTCGACTCGATCAACGTGCGCGACGCGGGATTCGATCGCGCCCTTGCCGGCGGCATCACGACGGCAAACCTGATGTCAGGATCCGGGCACCTCATGAGCGGCCAGACGATATACGTCAAGCTCCGTGACGGTAACGACATCGAGTCGATCGCTTACCGGCGCGACGATGGCAGCGTCGACGGCGGACTGAAAATGGCGAACGGCACGAATTCACAGGACGAGCCGCCGTTTCCGGGAACCCGCGCCAAGTCGGCGGCACTGGTCCGGCAAAAATACATCGCTGCGCAGGAATACATGCGCAAAATCAAAGAAGCCGGCGACGATGCGACAAAGCGACCGGACCGGGAACTCGCGCTGGAGGTGCTGGCCGAGGTGCTGCAGGGCAAGCGCATCGTGCATCACCATACGCATCGCCATGACGACATTCTGACCGTCTTGCGGCTGCAAAAAGAGTTTGGCTACCGCGTGGTACTCCACCATGTCAGCGAGGCGCATCGGGTCGCCAAAGAAATTGCTGCGGCCGAAGTCCCGGTATCGCTTATTCTCGTCGACAGCCCGGGCGGCAAGCTCGAGGCGATGAACCTCAATTTCGACAGCCCGCGGATACTCGAGGCAGCCGGCGCGAAGGTCGCGTTTCACACGGACGACTGGATTACCGATTCGCGCCTGTTTCTGCGGTCGGCGGCGCTCGGCATTCGTTCCGGCATGAGCCGCGACAAGGCGCTGGCGGCATTGACGATCGAAGGCGCGCGCATGCTCGACCTCGATGAACGCATCGGCACGCTGGAGCCCGGCAAGGATGCGGACTTCGTGATCCTCTCGGGCGACCCGTTTAGCGTGTACACGCGGGTGCTCGAAACCTGGGTCGAGGGCAACAAGCGCTTCGACCTCGACGACCCGGACGACAGGGCGATCGCGGAAGGCGGCTACGGCGTACTGACGCCCGCCGGCGCGCATGCGTTCCACGGCTACGCGGAGGGGCACTGATGAAGCGGTCCGTCCTCCTGTGCCTTGCCCTGTCGGCACTCGCGTCCCACGGCGTCGCCGTCGCGCAGAATATTGCCGTCAGGGCTAACACGATTCATACGGTCAGCGGAGCCCCGATCGAGAATGGCGTGGTCGTCATCCGCGACGGCAAGATTCGCCGCGTCGGTCCGGCCGGTTCGGTGCGCATTCCCCGAGACGTCGAGGTCATCGAGGCGGCCGTCGTGACGCCCGGCCTGATCGACGCGCACACCGTGGTCGGCCTCGCCGGATACCTGAACCAGAATCATGACCAGGACCAGCTCGAGACGTCCGAGGCGATTCAGCCGGAGCTTCGCGCAATCGATGCGTACAACCCCCGCGAGGCCCTCGTGGAGTGGCTCCGCAGCTTCGGGATCACGACGATTCATACCGGACACGGGCCCGGCGAGATTATCTCCGGTCAGACGATGATCGCGAAGACAGCCGGCGACACTGTTGCCGACGCGGTGCTGCGTCCAGCCGCGATGGTTGCTGCGACCGTCGGCGACGCCGCGAGGCCGACCGCCGAGATGCGCAAGTCGCCGGGCACGCGCGCCAAGGTCGTGTCGATGCTGCGCGGCGAGCTCGTTAAAGCCCGTGACTATGTCGCGAAACACAAGGCTGCGGCCCGTGACGAGGACGTGGAAATGCCTGCACGCGACCTGCGCCTCGAGACCCTGGCCGCCGTGCTCGCCCGCGACATGCCCCTGCTCGTTACGGTCAACCGGCATCACGACATCATGACCGCGCTCAGAATCGCAGAAGAATTCAGCATCGATATCGTGCTCGACGGCGCGGCCGAGAGCTATCTCGTCATCGACGAGATCAGGGCCGCGAGCGTACCCGTCATCCTGCACCCGCCGATGATGCGCGCATTTGCAGACCTCGAGAATGCGTCGTTCACGACCGCCCGCAAGCTGATGGACGCCGGGATTCCGGTGACTCTGCAGAGCGGCTATGAGAGCTACGTGCCGAAGACCCGCGTGGTTTTGTTCGAGGCAGCCATTCTTCTGCAACACGGACTCGGCTTTGATGAGGCGCTAAAACTGATTACGCTCGGCGCGGCGCGCATACTCGGCCTCGAGGACCGCGTCGGCAGCATCGAGCGTGGCAAGGACGGCGACCTCGCGCTGTTCGACGGCGATCCGTTCGAATATACGACCCATGCCGTCGGCACGATCATCGACGGCAAACTCGTCAGCGATATCCGCCGCTGACCTCGTTTCGCATGCCGCAGGTTCGCGCCAACAACATCGAGATCGAGCACGAAGCGTTCGGCCTGTCGTCGGACCCGACAATCCTGCTGATCATGGGGCTCGGCATGCAGCTGATTGCGTGGCCGGAGCCTTTCTGTCGTGAGCTCGCGTCGCGCGGCTACCAGGTCATCCGCTACGACAATCGCGATACGGGATTCTCGACGAAGTTCGACGGCCGCAAACCGCCGAGCATGGTGTCGATGCTTGTTCGCGGCGCACTGCGCTTGCCGATTCGCGTGCCCTACACGCTCGAGGACATGGCCACCGATGCCGCCGGCCTGCTCGATGCGATCGGTGTCGAGTCCGCGCACGTCGTGGGCGCATCCATGGGCGGTATGATCGCGCAAAATCTGGCAGCGAATTATCCGGAGCGTGTCCGCACGCTGACGTCGATCATGTCGACGAGTGGTCACCGATCGCTGCCCGGTGGCGACCCGCTGGTCATGCGGCATCTGTTTCGATCGCGGCCGAACGGCACCGACCGCGAGGCGGTGATTCGCCACAACATGCGCACGATTGAGCTGATCGGCAGCCCGGCCTACCCGCTTGACGAGGACAAACGTCGCGAGCTTGCCTCGATGGGCTACGACCGTTGTTTTTACCCAGAGGGGTTCACGCGACACGTCGCGGCCATTCTCCACGACGGCGATCGTCGCGACAGGCTGCGAAACATCGACGTCCCGTCACTCGTGATTCACGGCCGCGAAGATCCGCTCGTGCCGCTCGCGGGCGGCATCGACACCGCCAAGCACATACCCGGCGCGCGCCTCGAGATCATCGACGGCATGGGTCACAACTTTCCGATCGAGCTGTGGCCGAGAATCATCGACCTAATCGTCGCGCACGCGAAACTGGTAAACCGGTAAGCAAAAGGGGGACTGTCCCGCAGGGACTGTCCCCCTGATTCATTTATGAATCCACCAAGGCCGATCCGACCATGGCCGCAGCAAGCGCGGACTGTCCCCGAATTCCTAATGATTCCACCAGGGACGATCGGACCATGGCCGAAGGTCGAGCTCGTGCGTCCAAGCGGAGCGGTGCTGATGCGCGAGGTGGAAATAGGTTTCCGCAAGCTTCGACGGCACGAGCAGACCGTCCTTTTCCAGGCCGCGCTGTTGTCTTAAAGCCCGATAGCGCTCGGGGCCGAGCAACTTGCCGAGCGTGTCCGGCGCGTCGACGGGTCCGTCGATCAGAATGTGGGCGACGTGAATGCCCTTCGGGGCGAACTCCGCATTCAACGTTTGGCAAAGCATGCGGCGGCCACCCATCGCCGCGGCGTGAGAGTGCTGGCCAGCATTGCCGCGCACCGCGGCCGTTGCCGACGTGACCAGCATGACACCGTGGCCGCGCGCTTCCATGTGCGGCGTCACGACCGATGCGAGGCGAAACAGCGAAAACGTCGCCAGCCGCCATCCCAATTCGAATGCCTTGTAAGAAGTGTCGGCCAGCGAACGGTCGCCGATTTGCGCGCCGAGATTGAACAGGACGACGTCGATCGGGCCCGTGTCGCGCTCGATCGATTCGACGAGATTTTCGATGCTCCCTTCCTCGACGGCGTTCAGCAATACGCCGGTGGCCGCTCCGCCGTCAGTCTCGATGTCCGCAACGAGCCTGTCGAGCCCCTCCTGATTACTGCGACGGCAAAGCACCGAGTGATAGCCGCCGGCGGCGAACCGCTTGCCGACGCTGCCGCCGATTCCGGCTCCGGCACCCATGACCAGGCACACCGGCTTCATCTATTGGCTCCCTCCCGGCCCGTGAAAATTACGCTGGACAAAAAATGTCCGGGTAACTTGACGCATACTCGTCAAATAAAGCGATCACCTTTAGTGATGGCAAACCTAAGCGCCGAACCCAGCACCCTCGTCGGACTCGGCCAGACGTATCAGGCGGCTGTCCAGCACGGCCGCCTGCCGGTGCTTGACCGCATTCTGATAATCGGGATCGGTCACCATTTCGAGAAACGCGCCGGCCGTGGGATACCGGGCGACGAAGGCCAGGTCCCAGCGCTCATCCTTCGGGCCGATCAGCACCGTTTCCGGCGTGCCGCGCCAGACGATCCTGCCGCCGACGCGCTGAAAGACCGGCCCGCTCTCACTGCCATAGGCGGCATACGCCTCGGCGCCGGTGGCCTTGCGATCGTCGTCGTAAACCGCCCGGTCGCGAAACCGCAGGAGGTTCAGCATCATGATCGGCTTGTCGCGAGGCAGCTTTTTGAACGCTTCGAACTGGTCGCGCTCGGGATCGACGTGATCGGGCATTACCGCATCCTGTTTTTTGACTTGCTGCCAAAACAGGGGTTGAACCGAGGTTTCTGCCCCTGGCGTTCGAAAGCTCGGTTCGACTACTTGTTGGTCGAGGACTGTTCCGCAAGGACTGCCCCCGTATTACCAGAACTGTTGGTCAAAAAATCGTCTTCCGCCAGCGTGCCAGCGCCTCGCGTGTCATCGCCTTCTTGGCGATTTCCGGCGAAGGATGCGTGTCGCGTATGAAAAACAGCTCGTCCGCTTGATAAAGCATGTCGATGAAGCTGGCGTATTTCTCCGGATCGTAGTCGATGCGACCGACCAGCGCGTTGAAATCCGCAAATTGCGGACCGGGGAATATCTGCTCCCTTGCCGCGGTGCAGACGGCATCGATCGCCCAGGCCTGGTCAGCGTCATCATCGTTCCTCACGAGGACGCAAAAATCCTCGCGACCCAGTGCGGCGACAGATTCCGCCTGCGGAAAGTGCCTGCGCAGCAGGTTCGCAAACGCCTTGTCCTGCGCTGCCTGCTGGTCCCTGCCGTTCCCGGCTTCGGTGACCTCGGTGAGGTCGAACAGCAGCAGGGAGAACGCATTTTTCTCCCGCGCGGCTGCGAAACACTTCGCACCGGCGAGGAGCAGAGAGTTGCGCTTTTCGAGGCCGGTATCGGTGTCAACGTAGTTGATCATTTCCGCGACCACCATGTCGGCCAGGTTCTTCAGCATTCTCTTTTCTTCATCGTCGAGGCGCCGCGGTACGCGATCGATCAGGCACAGCGTACCGAGCTTGTGACCATTCGGAGCCTCGAGCGGCGCACCCGCGTAAAAGCTGACGTGCGGCTGCTCGACGACCAGCGGGTTATTGCGAAACCGTGGATCGCGGCGCGCGTTGCGAACCTCGAAGACGTCGTCGCCGAGAATCGCATGACCGCAAAACGAAACGTCGCGCGGCGTTTCCTCGGCATCGAAACCTGCTGTCGATTTGAACCATTGCCGGTCGGCATCGACCAGACTGATCATCGCCATCGGCACATTGAAGATACGCGTGCTGATCCGTGTGTAGCGATCGAAGCGATCGTGACGCGGCGTATCGAGAATGTTCAGTCTACGCAGTGTCTCGAGGCGCTCCGCTTCGTTCTCGGGTGTTTTGGGTTCCCGCATGCCACCGTCCTGCACATTTGATACGTTATGTTTAGTTTATACGTTCACGCCCGCCAGAACACGGATTTGGAGCTGAGATCGATATCCTGGCGCACAATATGACAGTTTTCGTACGCCCTCTTTTACCGGTAATCGCCGGGCAGCGCGCCGTCGGACGACCCCGAAAACCGTGGCAGGTCGTCGCTGATCGAGTAGAAGTCGGCTTTCTCCAGGACGAAGATATGGCCGATCGTCTCGAGGTTCGTCGGACCGTCTAGCGTCCCGGCGACGATGCCGGTTGCGTCGAGCTCGAACGGATCCCAGAACAGGCCGGAACCGCAGATGCGGCAGAATCCGCGCCGGGCGACGTCTGATGAGGCGTACCAGGCAAGGCCATCGTCTTTCGTGACCGAAATATTGGCCTTGGGCGCCTTCGTATGCGGGCCGAAATTGCCGTGCAGTCGTCGACACAGGCGGCAGTGGCAGTTGACCACGCCGCGCAGGGCGCCGCGGACCTCGTAACGCACGGCGCCGCACAGGCAGCCGCCGTTTGAGACTTTATCGCCGCTCTTCATCAGCTTCACCCTTGCCCTCTGTTCAGCACGATTCGACGGCGCTGGTTGGGAAGTTCACACAGTTTGTTTCAAGCCGGCCCCAAACGAGTGCGACCAGAGCCCGACCTGCACCAAACTGCAACACTCATCCTGCAATATTATCCGCCCAGGGCGAGGCAGCGCCGGCCATCGCTGGCATGGCCCTTGCAGTCGCCTGCGTATTACAGAACCGTTGCACCGATCATGCGTTTACCTTCACTAAAATACCTGCGAACGTTTCAGCTGGCCGGCCGTCACCTGAGCTTCAAGGAAGCCGCGGACGACCTGGCGGTAACCCCATCAGCCGTAAGCCACCAGATTCGGAATCTCGAGCAATTCCTGGGCGTCAAACTGTTCGAGCGGCTAACTCGTTCCCTCGAGCTTACAGATGCCGGTGAGCAATACTTTCAGTTTCTCGACACCATGTTCTCCCGCCTCGAAAGCGAGACGCAGCAACTCCGGGCGCAGTTCGGCCGGGAAATCGTTCGCCTGTGCGTGCCGCCGTTTTTCGCCGAGGAAGCGATTCTACCGAAACTGTTGTCGTTTCAGGCCGAATCGACGCAAACGGACATTCGCGTCACGACACAATCGAGCGTGATGAAGGAGCACAATGCGGATGCCGATCTGTCGATCCTGCTCGGCGATCCGCGGCGGCATGGTCTAGCCACGCACAGTTTGTTTGCGAGGCGACTGGTCGTCGCCTGCTCCGGGGATTACCTTGACACACACCCAATGAAGACTTACGACGAACTGAACGGCCAAACGCTGCTCGTACACGACCGGTGGCCCGATGCCTGGCACAACTGGGCAAAAGCGGTCGGGACCGAACCGCCGGTCCCGGGCAAACTGCTGCGATCGGACTCGATGTCGGCAATAGCACGAGCGGCGAAACAAAGTCTCGGCGTCGCGTTGATCTCCTGGCCGCTCGGCCGTGGCTGGTTCGGCGACGATGGACTGTGCCGCGTATTCGACGAGGAAGTCGATACCGGTATGCATTTTTATGTCGCCTGGCGATCCGAAGACGCAGAGCGCCCTGCGGTCAGCAGACTGCGTGACTGGATCATCGCAGAATTCGAAATCTATGGATGAAACAAGCTCAACCGCAGGCAAGAAAACAGCGCTTGTCGGTGGCAGATAGGCGCGCCTATGCTGTCGTCGCAATGCACATGCTGAACCCATCGGAGGGACACATCATGAAGATCAGGAATCATGGCAAAAAATTGGCGCTGCCAATACTGGTGTTTGGCTCTATGGCCGCGAACGCAGCGACCGAACGAGATGCCATCCGGGCATGCTCGGAAGCGATTGCAACGTCCGTGGAGCAACGGCAGGGTGCCACGGTAAAGCTTACGGTCGATCTGTCGAGCGTTAGCGTGAAGCGTCGACTCGCCGAGGACACGATGTTTCACCTGGACGCCGTGAACCCGGTAAACGACAACGTCATCGGACGCTATGACTGCCGTGTCGATCGTCGCGCGATCGTCAGGTCGCTGCAGGAGCTTCCGCCGGATGCACCGGAGGCAAAAATTCGGGCTTCCGGCTAAATGAGCTCCGGGAATACTCCGCAATTGTTTCCCACCACTACTACGTCGGGCCCCGGTACCGGTTTCGTGAGACTACCCCCACGCTTGCGATGCCGGTGCCGGGAGACCGATGCTGCGAGATGATCGCGAAAGAAGTCGGGCCGAACCGCGATTCAGCAAAGCACAAGATTCGGAAACGGTCGGTTCGACCCGTACTGGCTCTCGTTTCGTCTGACCGCCGAGCTTTTCTCAGTTGGGCACGCTCACGGCGTCAATCACGTGGATGATGCCATTACTCGCGCTGATGTCGGTCTTCACCACTGTGGCATCGTCGACCCGAACGACACCGTCGACGACAGCGATTGCGACATCCGAACCGTTAACGGTCGTGGCACTGCTGAGCTTGACGACCTCAGACGCCGTGACAGCACCCGGGACGACGTGATACGTCAGAATATCGACCAGCCGCTCCTTGTTTTCCGGCTTCAGCAAACGATCAATCGTTCCGTCCGGCAAGTGTGCGAATGCGTCATCAGTCGGCGCGAAGACCGTAAACGGCCCCTCGCCCTTCAACGTCTCGATCAGGCCGGCTGCATCCAGCGCAGCAGCAAGGGTATTGAACTGTCCGGCAGTTGCGGCAACGTCGACAACATCAGCCGTCGGCTCTTCTTTCGTGGAATGATGGCCCGCTGCAGCGACCGTCGTCAGCGCGACGCCAACGATAAGGGCGATGGGTGCGAAAATTCTGGAAAGCGGATGCTTCATGGCGTGACCTCCGTAGTCATTAGAACTCAGGGGTCACCCTAACAGCGCCGCAGCGGCCATTGATTGCAGCGATGTGTACGGATGTTTTTTATTGTTTCAGGCGGCAGTCCTCGCCAGCAGCTCAAGGCG
Source organism: Woeseiaceae bacterium (assembly GCA_041617855.1). GTDB lineage: Bacteria > Pseudomonadota > Gammaproteobacteria > Steroidobacterales > Woeseiaceae > UBA1847. The sequence goes on from JBFJOC010000046.1 coordinate 9,869, forward strand.
CTGCAAGCGCGAAGCGTTCACGCAGGAAGTGAGCAATCCCCTCATCGTCGTGGTGCCCGATGACGCCCGTGGCAGCCGATTTGATCCTGTCATTGGCGTTCGCAGGTGCATAGCTCTCATCGGCAGCTTCGAACATGCTGAGGTCGTTGTCGCTGTCGCCGAAGCAGATGACACGCTCGAGGCCGAGCAACCGTTTCATCGTCTGGATGGCGCCGCCTTTGCTGGCGTCGCTGTGGTGGACGTCGAGCCAGCGCCATTGTTCACCCTCGAGGGCGATGCCCGAGTAGGCCACGAGATGCGGCTCGTTATTGACGCTCTGAAGCACGGCGTTGATCGCCTCGCTCGCGCCGATAGCATTTACGTGGGTGATCGTGGCGTCGGCAGACATTTCATCAAGAGAGCGCACCCGTATTGTCTCCTCGACGCCGATGCCCCGGATGAGTTCGAGCTCGATGCCCGTCACAAGCGGCGGATGGTATACGCTGCTCCGATCGTCTTCGTCGAGCGTGAAGACAAAAGGCGTAACGCCTGCTCCCAAGCAGGCACGGACAACGTTTCCCAGCTCGTCCGGCGTGAGTGTCGCTCCGCTTGAAAAACGCCGCCTCTCCGGGTGCCAGATCATGACGCCGTTCTTGTAGGCTTGCGGCAGTTTGAAGCGATGGCCGTCGAGAATCGCGCGCGCGCCGTGTAGCGTTCGGCCGGTCGCGACCGTGTAGGCAATGCCGCGTTCGGTCAGGAGCTTGAGCGTCTCGCTCGTGTAGTCGGAGATCGCCGACGCGCGATTGAGAAGCGTGCCATCAAGGTCGAAAACGACGAGTTCCATGCGCAGCGATCCGGTACCAAAGTATGCTGAAGTTTCGCCGCTGAGCCGCGCCGGCGCAACCGGGCGTGGCCGGGACCATTGTAACGGTGTGTATCGGTGGCCGGTCACTGTGCTGCCGGACAGATCAAGGGCTGGTAAGGTCGTGAGATGGGTGAGCTGACTCACAGAACACACCAAAGGCCGGCTTTAACTGCCAGTGCACCCGTCAACCGTGACGGCAAAGGCGTCAATGGTGTCATGCGCGACTGGTATCGCACGGAGCCATGCGAGATTGTCGCCAAGCCGCGGCGTCAGGTACTTGCGGAATTCTTCACGTCTCTGCTCGTTCTGTCCGCAACATTCAAGTTTCGACCGGTGGTCGGCATGACTTATAACCTTTACTGGGTCAACGGCGAGTGGACGCTGAGTCTCATCGCTCCCGACGAGTGGTCCCAGGAGAAGCGTGCGGGTTTTGCGGGGACGTGTGTACTGCAACGCGATATGACCTGGACGATCGCGCCGTCCGAACTGCTGACCGAAGACAACCCGGTGGCCGATGCCGTTGCCCGATTTTATGACGCGTTTGTCGAGAAACTCGACACCGACGTCACGCTCGATGAAATCTTGCCTTACTACGTCGACGGGGTGCCGTACTTGCAGCGATTATACGCCAGCGCCCTGAGCCGCTCGCTGCGCGCTGCCATGATACTGGGTAACCAGGCCACAGCCAGCTGTCGGCAGTGGCGCAGGCTGATTCCCCAGCGGACCGACGCGCTGCTGACTTACCGGGCGTAACGGGTGTACCCGACACCGCTCGCGCCGTTTTTTGGACTGCTGCTGATGACGCTTATCGATTCGGCACCCGGTGCCGCCAATGCCCGTCCCGGGAGCGAACGTATGATTGCGGACTTCACCTCCGGCGGCTCCGACCTGCGCTGGTATGTGGTGAACGACGACGTTATGGGTGGACGGAGTGAAGGCGATTTCGAACAAGCAGATGGGAAACTGCGCTTCACGGGCAACACCGACACCAACGGCGGCGGTTTCAGCTCGATCCGTACCAGGCCCGTGCAGCTCGATCTGTCGAAGCACGATGGCATCCGCTTGCACGTCAAAGGCGATGGCCGCCGTTACACCTGGCGATTGACAACAGCCGCGCGCTGGCGCAGCAGGGAGGTCAGTTACTGGGCCGAATTCGAAACCCGGAACGGCACTTGGACCACGGTCGACATTCCGTTCGCCAGCTTCATACCCCGATTCCGCGGGAACCGGCTCGATGGCCCGGCGCTCGATCCCGGTCAAATCACGGGCATGGGCCTGATGATTTACGATCGGCGGGACGGTCCTTTTGAACTGCACCTGGCGAGCGTCCGCGCCTATGAGGGCGACGCGCCGTTTACGCTCCGAGAGTACCGATGGAAAAACCGCGTACTGGTCGTGAGTGCCCCGAGCGTCGATCACAAAAAAATGCGAGCGCTGCAAGACGAACTGGCTTCGACGCCTGCAGAATTCGCGGATCGCGACATGGTGTCATTGACGCTGTTGGACGACACGGTATCTGAAATCGATGGACGGGTGCTGACGACCGGGGAGGTTGCCACAGCTCGAACCGAGTTCGGCATTCGTCCCGGAGTCTTCGCCCTGAGGCTGATCGGCAAAGACGGCTCGGTCAAGCTCTCCGGCGAATCGGATATCTCGATGGCGGATATCTACGCGCTGATCGATTCGATGCCGATGCGCCAGAGAGAAAAATCCCGGCGCTAGTGCTGTGCATCGGCGGTCTCCAAAATTGGAGTCCAACCGAAAAATTGGAGAATGTCCCAAAAATCGCGGTTCGATTCCGGCTTTCCGATTGATGAATAATCGTTGCTTTCAGTCTATATATAGAGAGTAAGCAAAGTAGTCTCCGAGGCACGTGATTGCGCCGATGCCGATGGTCAGGCCAGCTCGCCCAAAATATCGATCGACAGTCGCGGTGGTACTGGCAGTTCCAGCTCTGTGCGCGTGCGTTCACGTCATGGAGCCGGTGCCCAACGACGAGCAGGCCATGCGGGTGCAGGTCAATGTTGGCGACACGGTGCGCACGCTTACCAAGGACAGCCAACGGCGAACGTTTACCATCGATGCCCTCACCACTGAGGCGCTCGTCGGCAAGGACGTCCGAATCCCGTACTCCGAAATCGTCTTCCTGGAGAAGAAGGCGCTGCGGGCCGGACAGACCGCCGCCGTGGTCAGTCTCGGCGCACTCGCGACCGCGCTGCTCATAGTCACGGCTGAGGGCGCGGTTTACATACCGCCGGAGTGACGTTTTCATGACGCCGGCGCATCCGTGGCCCTGTTTTACGACCGCGCTCCTGGTAGCACTCGCGGCAACTGTCATCGGCTGCGCCCAGCAGCCCTCCCAGTTCCCGATTCTCGAGGTCGAGACGGCGCATGACGCCAGCCTCGCCTGCGACGGTCTCGAGGATCAACTCCTGCGAGCGAATGCGCTGCGCGACGCGATTATGCGGGAGCACGGCGACGTGCTCGCGGCGAACGTTTTTTCGGATGCCACAAATGTGGCTTTCGATCCGGTTTTCGGCACCGTCGAAGCCGTCGTCAGCGCGCCGTTTCGCCAGAAGCGTTACGATCACTACCGTGAGGCGGCAGCCGCTGCCGAATCGCGGATTGTCCATGTTCTCGAACTACGAGTCACACGGCCGTGCCGGTCAGGACCCACGACGGACCCGGCGCTCGACGAGCGGCAGATACATGAGGCCCTCCGCGACCTGGACGCACGGGCCGCCGCAAAGACATTGAGTACCAGGGAGTATCGACAACAGCGCAGAGCGCTGCTCGATTCTGTGCGCTGAGCGCTTGAAACGCGAGAGTTGAACAAATGCAATCGAACCGATTTTTTGCATGAAGGCAATAATCTATTCGATCCCGTTTTCGCGTCAGACAAAAGCGGCGACACCCAACAGGATGACAATCGCCGCGCCGACCACCAACTTGGAAATCGTTCCCCAGAGTCGCCCGACCGCCGCGCCGCGGCCTGCGGTGACGCTTCGGAACATCGGCCGCCCTGCCCAGAGGTCGCCAAAAATGGATCCCGCGAAAGCGCCCAGACAGGCACCGATCAGCGTGCCCGCGATCGGCACGGGGACCGCGGTGCCGAGAATCGCGCCCACGATGCCGCCCGCGATTGCCAGCGCCGCAGCGCGCTTCGAGGCGCCTGCGTGACGCGCGCCCGCGGCGCCGAACCCGAATTCGAACAGTTCGCCGATTAGCGCGAGCGCGCCGGCCATCGCCAGCACTGTCCAGCTAAACATATACTCGCCGGGCATCCACCACTCGAAGACCGCGGCGACCAGCACCATGACCCACGTGCCCGGCAGGTTGAACAGGATACTGAACCAGGCGGCGAGATTGACGAGCGTCAGGATGACAGCGTAGACGTAAATCATGGCAGGTGTTCTGTCGCTCCTTCCGTCACCTCGTAGGCCCCAACACGGGGAATCGGGTTCGAACCGCAGTTTCCGTTGCGCTCATACTGTATGAGCAGGACATATGAAACAGGGATAAAACGGAAACGACAATAGACAATTCGAGCTCCGACCTAGCTGCTATTCCAATATGGCGAAGATCCCCCACCTCTCCGTACAGCGGCAGCGCGTAATGCGAACAGGGAGAAAACATGGCCGATTCGCCCTTCATCATCGACGTCACCCGGGACAACTTCCGGCAGTTTATGGAGACCTCGTTCAAGGTCCCGGTGCTGCTGGACTTCTGGGCCGCCTGGTGCCAGCCGTGCCAGATCCTGATGCCGGTCCTCGCCAGGCTGGCCGAGGACTACCAGGGCAAATTCCTGCTTGCCAAACTCGACACCGAGAAGGAACCGGAGATCGCCGCCCAGTTCGGCATCCGCGGCATTCCGAACGTCAAACTGTTCCGCGACGGCCATGGAGCTGCTGCTCGAGCTCATGCAGAAAGATCGCAGTTTCGGGGACGACGCCGGGCGCCGCGCGCTGATGAAAGTGTTCGAGCGGCTCGGGGACGACTCGCGGGCAAGCCGGTACCGCAGCCGCATGGTGAGCCTGCTGCACTGACGGACTGACGAATTTTCCGGTGGCTGCGGTGTAGACTAGGTCCCCATGGCAGGTGGTTTCGCGAAAGATGGCGCCGTGCAGGACCAGATCGATGCATCGATCGAGGACGCGGTCCAGCATGCGCGTCGCCAGATTCCGAAGGGCGAAAGCCTCGAGCGCTGCGAGAGATGCGATGCGGAGATACCCGAAGCGCGCCGCAAAGCCTTACCCGGTGTGCGCTTGTGCGTTCGGTGCCAGACGCAAGCGGATGACGAGAATCGCTTCCGGACAACATTCAATCGCCGGGGTTCGAAGGACAGTCAGCTTCGGTAGCAGAGGCAGTCGATCGTGGGCTTCGCCATGATGGTCCTAATGCTCGCCGGCACGAGCGTCGCAGCAGACACCGAGATCCATCGTTGCCTGCTGGAAGATGGGACGATGGCTTTCCAGGAAATGTCCTGCCCCGAGCCTGCTCAAAATGCGGACGACGGCAGTAAAGTCGACGAGATTCGTAGCGATAACGGCTCGCCCGCTACTGACGATGACGTGTTCGAATTCGTCAATCCCTTCGACGAACCCAACAGCTCTCCAACGCCCTCCGGACCTGCGTTACCGGTACCCATGTCACAGAACCGCGCCGAGTGCGAGAACACGACGCGGGATGCGATCGACGCGATCGATCTCGAAATGCGACAGTCTGCCTATACGAAGGAACAGGGCCAGGAATACCTTCGAGATCTGCTCGCATTAACGCGGCAGTTGCGTGCCTGCAAGCAGCTGTAAGGCTATTCCAAAGGGGGTCGCTAAGCGCTGCCGCTCATACGTTGACTAGCTCGAAAATCGCGGTTCGACCCGCTAATTACGAGACTTGTCACGACCAAGCTCGGCGAACTGGAATTAAAAGACAGTCTCAAACGGCGCATTGACGCGGCGGCACAGGGCACGGACGTCGAACAGATGGCGTTGTCGCCGCACTGCGGTTTTTCCAGCACACTCCACGGAAACGACATTCAGATCGAACAGCAGGCGGGTAAGCCGCGCCTGATTATTGATGTCGCAGGCGAGGTCTGGGGAGATATCTAGCACAGGGACGTTTTGCTTCTTTTGTCGGCGACAAATTCACGAAATAATCGCTGAGTCGGCTCGGGCGGGCCGTTGGTTTATCTTGAATGTCGTCGCCGCAGACAGGCTGACTCGGCACAGCCGATTGCACGGCGAGTGTAGCGAGGATGAGGATTAACCCGAGCCGTTCCTAATCTATTGAACTGCAACCTTTAGTCGGTGCCCGGCACCTAAGCAGGCACCTAAGTACGTAAGCACACAGCTCGCTGGATTACTGTACGGCGGCAGCGCAGGCAATCAATCCGCCTGTCATGCCAGGGTCGACTACGTAACAATAAGCACGGACTCTAACTTTCTCTCTGGAGTCTTCGTACGGGGCAGGTCAGTGAATCTCGAGGGTAACGAGGTTCGTTCCCACCTCGCTGTCAAGTTTCTAAGTTGCTCGCGGTTGCGTAGACGGGAATGTTAAAAGACCGATCAAAGGCCGTCCCCGGCATATTCCCACGAACGTTCAGCCGCCACAGATTGTATCGCTCGCCAGTCTGCTCGGCATCGGACTCACTAAGACCCTTCGGAACATCGAAACAAAAGCTCAAACGTGTCCCTGTAGGGCAGGAGTCTACCTGCGGAATGAGCTCGTCCTGCCATTGTGCTTGTTCGTGCATTGTGCGAGAACCGTCACTGTCAATCTCGAAGCATTGCATGCAGGATAGGGTCAGTGTGAATCGATTATGCGGATTGAACGGTAGCCGGATGTCAATCGTGCCGCCGACGTGTCCGCCGATCGAGCCGGGGAACGGTTCGAGCAACAATGGTGCAGCACCAAAACGGCGCCACTCCCGCAAAAGTCTGACCGACCAGAACAGCAGGCCGATGCCGACAAGCGGAAAGGGCAAAAAGACAAGCAGGAAGTAGTTTTCCTTTTCGACCACTTCCTTGTAAACAACAAAAGACAAGGGCGCCGCTAGCAGATTCCAAACGACGGTAAGTGGCAAGACCAACCACATGTTTGTCTTCGCATCCGATCGAATACTTGATGTTCGCCACTTGTCGTTCATTAACCACGGCGAATCTTGATTTTTTGGCATCGACTTGTCACCGACGCTGAAGAGCGGTAGCGCGAACAGGGTCCGGATGTTTCGGCCTTTCATATTGCTTCGATTATAAGGGGTTGGATCTAATAATTACTTGATCGGGCCACCGAGTAAGAAATTATTAGATCCGATCCCATGATTGCTGCCGAATTCGTTGCCTACGTCTTATTTCTCTATCATTCCCCTCCCTAGCGAGTGCACTCACTTCGGCACCACCATGCGCATCGTCGCGCTCGTCGACGAGGCCGCGATCACCGACCGCATCTTCAGGCACATGAAGGTGTGAGACCCGGCACCCGAGCCCCACTCAACCGGCGGCCCCGATCCGCCTTGGCACGAACGCGAGTCCCGCCGCCTCCGCTATCACCCCGTGCCGGACATCGCCTGACGCGCAATCCGGGAGGCACTGAGCGGCAGGGTGTTGGGCCAATCGCCGGCATCCGGCTCCGTGGCGAGGTAAAGCGGCCAGCTCGGCAGCAAAATCATGCCGCGACGCTATGAGCCTCGATACCAGGTTTTGGCTCCCGCATTGCGCAGCACTCGCCTCACCGACGCGATAGAGTTTCCTAGCCTTCGACGTACATCTTCTGGTGCGGCGCGGCCTGACCGAGCTAATCAATGGCGAAGCCGACCTAGCCGTTTGTGGCGCCACCACAAACCGCTCCGCTCTCGAGGCGATCGCCGCGACTAAACCCGACCGGGTTATCACGGAACTGTCGCTCGATGACCAGGATCCTCTGCGGGCAGTAACCGAAATAGATGCGGCGCATAACAACCTGCCAGTTCTGCTGTTTACCCTGCACAATGCTCCGCGTGAGAATGAACTTGGCCAGCAAGCCGGCGCCTGCGCTGCTGTCAGTAAGCGGGAGAGGTCCAGGACTTTGCTGATGGAAATTCGCCGCATTGTCGATGAGGCGATCAAATTTCGCATCCGCACATAGACGCCACCGATGGGGGATTTCCCCATACGCAATATAGGGCTGCGTCCCGATGTCGGGCCTGACCCGTCAGTATATATTCATACTCGGCCACTGATCATGCTCGAGTCCAAGTGCTGACCGTAACCTGGCTCCGAATCTCACTATGAGGATCAATGACCTTCTGGCGTCGGCAATGGCCCGACTCGCAAGAATGCGGATCAAAAGCTGTTTCGCCGCCAGCGAACCTTATTCCGATATCGGTTAGCCTGGGTCGGCTGGGTCGGCGATACGTCGTCTATTGGGTCAACGTTAATGGGTATCAGACGGACTGGGGTACAGCGAGAGGGGCGGCTATTTAACGAAATAAACGATGACGCTTATTGAAAAGTCAATCCTGTCATTGCCGATTGCGCTCTTGGCGGTTGGATGTACACCGCCACCGGCTACATCAGCCGATCAACTTGTCACGGCCAGCTCCGCCGGCACGATTGTCCTGGGGATGACCGTCGCCGAAGCGCGGCACGCAATGCCGACGGCCACCATCAGGCGCCATGCGGACGGTGAAGGTGTCGCCTGGATCAGTGTCGATCAGGGCGATGACTGGCTACTAACGCTGTATGCGGGCGAAGAAGACTGGGAAGCTCCCATCGATGACACTGCCGAAATCGAGTTCATCGAAGTCTGGCATACCGATTTCAAGACGGCCGAAGGCGTTCACCCCGGTATGGCACTCCGGGAGGCAGAGAAAAAATACGGTGGGCTCAAAGAAATCATCATGAACGAGATCGAAGCGCGCGAATACGCCGAGTTTGTCAACCAGCCGGCTGGTTTATTGTTTCGGCTCAACCATCCAAGCGGTACGTCCGGGGACTATCAAAGCGGCGAGGTCAGCACCGTCAGCTACAGGCCGGGCACGACAATCTTCACTGTCTCGGTGATTGGCGCCGATGTCATCGAGGCCGGCAGTATCGGTGGGATCAAAATCGGCTCCACTGAAGCCGAGGTGCGCGCCGTAGCCCAGGGGCAGCTCACGAAAGGCGAAGACGTCATCTGGGAAGTTTTGGACAATGCGGTCCAGCAGTGGATCTTTCCTGAATCAGGGTTGTCACTCGACATGGTTTCGGAGCGAGTCGGCGGAGCAAAAACCGTCTTGTCTATTACCATCGAAGCCCCATCAAAATTGCAGACCGGACGAGGGATCGGCATCGGGGCCGCCATGACGGACGTCACTGCCGCCTACGCCGAGTTCTATACCAACCGCGATGAACGTGAGGTGTTTTCCAACAGCGACGATGTCTATCTCGTCGGCTCCATCTACGGCGGCATGCTTTTCAGGATTAAGGACGGCAAGGTTGCCACGATCTTCCTTGGTGCCATGGCTGAATGACAGCGGCTCTGATTTCTGAGCCATGATGCAAGAGTTCGTCGAGGTCGTCATATGATCCAGCAGAAACAGATCTCCCGGCTCTGGCTCCTGTTGGTGATGGCAGTGATTGTCGGATGCGATGGCTATGTCGGCGTCAATGGGCGGGTCGTGGACGCGGCAGCCAAGCCGCTCCGTGGCAGCGCGGTGAGTCTCAGTCGACCCGGCGATGCAATCCGATTCGATAGCGAGACCGATGCGGCTGGATGTTTTGCCCTGGGCGGCCTGGTTGCCGCAAGGAAACGCGACTATGTGCTCACCGTCTCTTTGGCTGGGTACAAAGGTTTTCGCGGCACTTACCGAAGCGGTCGCGATCATGTGGTCCTCGTCCGGCTGGCGGTTGATGGGTCTCAGGGAGAAAGTTCTGCATCGGCCAACGAGTCGTTGGCGGAGTTACATCGATGCGACTCGGCTGGCAGTGTCGGGCTCGATGCTCAAGCCGCCAACCAACTACCTTTGTTTGCGAACTATCCGGTGCCCGAGGTCTTCACCGGCACTCCGGCCCCGGTCGACTTCGACAGTCACCCGGATGCAAATCGCTATAGAGCGGCCCTCGCAGCGGATTCAGCGGCGCAAGCGCAGGAAGACCGGTTCGCAGGACATTATCGTATCGTCGTCATCGGCTGCGGTACGACGTGTCAGTCCGTGTGGGCGATAGACCTGGTTGACGGCCGTATCCACAGTCTCTTCACCGCGAGCTACGGTGTCGCTTATCGCCCCGACAGCCGCCTCATCGTCGAGAACGATCCGGCCTACTACGAAGGATTGTTGCAACGGGTGCCGTTGGCGGAAGTGGAGCGGCAGATGCAAACCTACGGTGGACCCCGGTTCTGGGTAGAAAGATCCGGAGAATTCGAACAAATAGGTCCGGAGGATGTTCGAATCG
>JBFJOC010000047.1:0-20079 GCA_041617855.1 Woeseiaceae bacterium
GCGGAATGTCCCCTCCAGCCCCAAGAGTGTCGCCCGTAGGGCGGGTTCCCACAGTGTTCATTCCCGTCGTGGGAGCGGCTTTACAGGCGCGATCGGTTCGCCGCCCCTACGGTCACCCGACCATCGTCGGCACGACGCAGCCACCGGGACCGCCGCGGGCCGCTCCGAAAATTAGATCTTGTCGCGAATCTCGTTCGCTACCGCGCGGACCTTGCGGCCGTCCGTATCGACAGTCAGATCCGCGATCTCTCGGTACAGCGGCTCCCGGGCGGCCATAAGCTCTTCGAGGATCTGCTGCGGATCGCCGTTCTCGAGGAGCGGCCGGTCGCGGCCGCGTGACGTGCGGGCGAGCTGCTGGTCGACGCTTGTTCGCAGGTACACGACGATGCCGCGCGCGCCGAGCCGGCTGCGGTTCTCCGGGTCGACGATCGCGCCGCCGCCCGTCGCGAACACGACGCCTTCGAGCTGCGACAGTTCATCGATAACGCGCGCCTCGCGTCTTCGGAATCCCTGTTCACCCTCTTTCTCGAAAATGAACGAAATATCGACGCCGGTACGCTGCTGGATTTCCTCGTCGCTGTCGACAAAATCGAGGTGGAGCATGCGCGCGAGCTGGCGCCCAACAGCCGACTTGCCGGCACCCATCGGGCCGATCAGAAACAAGTTTTGTCGGGCATTCACGTCGTCGCCAGTCGTTCAAAGAGAAAGCCAACCCGAGGGTTGGCTTTCGTTACAGCTAACAGGGTGGGCAGCTTAGTAGATCGTCGCACCTTCGTCGAGGATCCGCGGCGTTACGAAGATCAGCAGCTCCGCCTTGTTGTCGAGACGCTGCGTGCTACGGAACAGCGCGCCCGCGAACGGTATGTCGCCCAATACCGGAACCTTGTTGATCGTCTCCCGGCGTTCCGTCTCGTAGATGCCGCCCAGCACGACCGTCTGACCATCGCCGACCAGAACCTGCGTTGTGACGGCGCGCGTATCGATACTTGGTACCGTACCGCCGAGACCACCTGTCGAAATTATGTCACCAACCGAGTCCTTGTGAACGCGCAGGTCCATGATGATGTTGTCATCCGGCGTAATTTGCGGCGTTACGGTCAAGCTCAAGACGGCCTTCTTGAACTGAATCGTCGTGGCACCGGACGACGCGGATTGCTGATACGGTATCTCGACGCCCTGTTCGATTATGGCCTCTTTCTGATTTGCCGTGATAACTCGGGGAGTGGATACGATTTCGCCGCGCCCTTCGGCCTGGAGCGCCGTCAGCTCGAGGTCGACAAGGTAGTCCGTCTCGAGCACCGCCAGAGAGAAGCGGCCTGCGGCATCGCTAATCGGCACGTTTACGTTGTACCGGTTATTCAGCGTGGGAAGCTCAATCGGGAATATCGTGCCGTTGGCCGGGTCGGCCAGATTTTCGAGCGTCGAGTTGATCATCGTATCGGTTCCGAAACCCGTACCGGAAATGACCGTTACGCCGTCCGTACTGTTCTCTTCATAGGCGGTAACGCCGAGACGCACACCGAGATCCCGGCTGAAGTCGTCATTGACGACAACGATGCGAGATTCGATGAGGACCTGCTTGATCGGGATATCGAGCGTCTGGACCATGCGGCGTATGTTCTGCAGGCGCTCGGCGGTGTCGTGCACGAGCAGCGTGTTCGTGCGCTCGTCGACCGCGATGCTGCCGCGTTCGGAGAGCATCGTGTTGCCGCCCTCGGCGATGATCAGGTCCGCAAGACTCGACGCTTTCGCGTAATTAACCTGCAGGAACTCGGAATACATCGGTTCGAGTTCGGCTATCGCCGCTTTTGCTTCGAGATCAGCCGTTTCTCGCGCCGCGATTTCCTCGGCGGGTGCAACGATGATCACGTTGCCATTCTGGCGCATATCCAGGCCCTTCGTTGTCATGACGATGTCGAGGGCCTGATCCCACGGAACGTTTCTGAGGCGCAGCGTTACGTTACCCTGCACCGTATCGGAGACCACGATGTTCCTGCCCGACGTCTCGGCGAGCAGCTGCAGCACCGCGCGCGTTTCGATGTCCTGGAAATTCAGCGTCAGGCGCTGACCTTCGTATTCCTTGGTCTCGGAGAACACGCTGGAAACCTGTTCCTCACGTTCCGCCGCCGGATTGATCTCGATCGAGAATTCGTTGTCGGACTGATATGCGAGCTGCTCGTACTTGCCCTCTGCGGAGATCACGATGCGCGTATCGAGATTCGTGCGCAGCGTATCGACCGTAGTGACGGGCGTTGCGAAATCGGCGACGTCGAGACGCCGCATCAGCTCCGCCGGCAGCGACGTATTCTTGAATACGGCAACGACCCGTCCGGCTTCCTGGCGAATGTCCACAGGCGTGCCGGGGTCCGTCAGGTTGACTACGACACGTCCGCCGCCGTCACGGGTGCGCCGAAAATCGACACCCGTGATCCCGCGGCTTCCCGGGGTCGCGTACGACCGCGACTCGGCGGTGGGCGCGCTCGCGAACTGGGTTGTATCGGGGCTGTAGGCTGCGCCGTCACCCAGCGTAACGATGAGGGTGTTACCACTACGCCGCGTTTCGTAAGACACCATCTGGTCCAGATTCAGCACGACGCGCGTCCGGCCACCCGCTTCCGCGGTCAAGACCGTATCGAGCGGACCGAGGTTGACGTCGCGACGCCTGGACGTCAGGCCGAGCGCCGTGTCGGGGAGGTCGAGCGCGATACGAGCCGGACTATCGATCGTGAACGACAGCGGCTCCGGGGCGTCTTCGCTCATAATCAGGCGCAGCTCCACGCGTTGTCCCGGCAGACTTTGCACCTGAATGTCCTGTAAACGGTTGCCGGCCTGAGCATTCGCCGCTTGGCCCGCGAGCAGAAGCAACACGGCCTGGGCCATCGCAGTCAGCCGCAGCACTGCGCGCCGGTGACTTACCGTCTGTTTGTTTTTGAGCATCATTCCAATTACTCCCAGTTCCATTCAGGCATCAGTCGGCGAGACTGATGGCGGCATCACGCTCGATGTATCCGCCAATCCCGTCAGAAATAATTTCCACAATTTGAATTTCGGACTCAGTAATGGAGGTGATTCGTCCGTCGTTTTGCCCCATGTAGTTGCCCGGGACGACGCGATGAATCAGGCCATCCGACGTTTGTACGAGACCGAAAGTGGTTTGTCCCATATCCAGGGTGCCGACCATGCGCAGCGTGTCGAGCGGAAAACCTTCGAGAAACTCGCGGCTGCGTTCCGAATCCGGTCGGACGCCGCCCCCGGGACCGGCCGCGACCTGTGGCGTATCGGGCACGAACGGAGAACGCAGCCCTTCCGCGTCCGCGGTATATGTAAATACTTCGTAAGGCGTTATTTCAGGTAGAGGCTCTATACGCCCGCCCGGCTTAGCCTTCACTTCGTTGATGTACTGATCGAGATCGTCCATGTCGCCGCCACAGGCTCCCAGCCCGGCTGCGAGGACCAAGACCGCGAACGATTGCCGAATCCAGAGAGAAGCTTTCATTATTATTGTGCCTCCTCTTCGAGATAGCGATAGGTCTTCGCCGTCACTTCCATGGACAGTTCGTCGAAACTGTCGCGGTCTTCCTGCGCAATCGCTATGTCATGCAGCGTGACGATGCGCGGAAGTGCGGCGATGCCACTCACGAAATTCGCGATCTCGTGATAGCTGCCGGTCAGCCGGATCTTGATCGGTTTCTCAGCGTAGAAGTCCTTCGGCACCTCGGCCTGCGGTTGGAACAGCTTTTCCTGCAGCCCGGCAGCAAGTCCGGTCTGGGAAATATCGACGATCAGGCTCGGGATCTCGGTCTCGCCCGGCAGCTGGCGCAGCATCGTGCCGAATGATTGCTCGATCTGCGCAAGCTGGGCCTTGTAGGCATCGTAATTCGCCGCCTTGCGCTGCTTGTTCTCGAAGGTCACCCTGAGCGTCTGTTCGTCTGCTTGCGCACGCTTGAGCTGAGGCGCCTTGTCCTTGACGATCGTCCAATAAATGCCCAGTCCGACGACGAGCACAAAGACGATGCCGATGACGGCAGCGCGGAAGATGAGTGGCCAGCGGCCGACGTCGTTGACGTCGAGACTTCTCAGCTCTTCGACGAGATTCATGCCGCGTCCTCCTCGTCAGCGCCGGGCCGCGTCTGCTTCAGGTACACGACGAATTCGGCCTGGCGGGATGCGCCGGACTGGGTCGTTTCGACCTTCTCGACCTCAGGATCCGCGAGCCACCCCGACGCGTCGATCTGCCGCATCAACGCGGAGACGCGAGTACTGGACTGGGCAACCCCGCGAATCTCGACGCGCGCGCCGGTCTGCTTCACGCCGGTGAGGTAGACACCTTCGGGCATCTGCCGGGACAGCTCGTCGAACAGGTGCACGACCTCCGGCCGGCTTTTCTGCAGTTGCTCGATGATCTCCATACGTGCCAGGAGCCGCTCTTTCTGGCGCTCGAGACCATCAATTTCGGTGATGCTCTTCTCGAGCTCCTTGATCTCTTCGGTCAGGCGCTGATTCCGCGCCTTCTGCGCATCGATCATTTGCGAATACGCGAACATCGTCAGGATGACGACGCCAATCCCGGCGACGACGGCACCCGCAGCCGCGACCCCAAATTCGCGCTGCCGCCTTTTGCGCTCTTCCTCGCGCCAAGGGAGTAGATTAATACGTGGCATATTAGTCGAAGCTCCTAAGGTCCAGGCCGCATGCAGTCAGAAGTGCCGTGGCATCCTTGTGCACGCCCTGTGATTTTGCTTTTGATGAAATTTTCATTTGCCCGAGCGGATCGCCAATCTCGGTCGGAATGCCGACGCGGCTCGAAATGACGTCAGCAATGCCAGGAATGTTGGCACAGCCGCCGCACACGAGAATCATGTCCGGCTGTTCCCGGCCGCCACCGGAAGCTAGATAGAACTGCAGCGAGCGACTGACCTGCTGGGTCATGTCATCGATGAACGGTTCGAGAACTTCCGGTTGATAATTACTCGGCAAACCGCCCTGCTTCTTCGCACGTCCCGCGTCTTCCATTGAAAGACCGTAGGTCCGCATGATCTCTTCGGTCAGCTGCTGCCCGCCGAAGTTGAAGTCGCGTGTATATATGACGCGTAAGTCCTGCAGCACGCTGAACGTCGTGCTGCTGGCTCCGATGTCGACAACCGCAACGGACTGACCCATGCCGCCGTCGGGAATCTGATGGCTCAGTAATGCGCAGGCATTCTCGAGCGCGAATGCTTCGACGTCGACAATTTGCGTCGAAAGTCCTGCGGCACTTACCGCCGCCTGCCGCTGCTCCACGTTTTCCGTGCGCGTCGCGACCAGCAGCACGTCCATGAGCTCCGGGTCCTTCTCGTTCGGTCCGACGACCTCGTAATCGAAGCTCACCTCTTCCATCGGAAATGGAATGTATTGATCAGCCTGGATTTCGACCTGCCCTTCGAGATCTCGCTCCGACAGGCTGGAGGGCATCTGGATGACCTTTGTGATCGCTGCATCGCCGCTGATCGCGACGGCAGCGTCGGTTGCCTTGGCACCGGCTCGCTTCACTGCGCGGCGTATTGCCTCACCGACGGCTTTGGCATCGACGATGGCCTTTTCGCTGACCGAGCTGGGCGGCGTCGGCTCCGCCGCGTACGATTCGACGCGATAGCGCTTGCCACTCTGTGCGAGCTCGATGAGTTTCACGGACGAGGTCGTAATGTCCAGGCCCAGCAACGGTGGGGATTTTTTGCCGAAGAACACGCTTTTTTCCTTTTAGGTCGGTAGCTTGCGAACCAAATGTAGTCTGGACCTGAGCAAAACGATTTAACTATATATCAAGAAAATGTTAAATAAAACGTGACTTTGCTCACGATCCGGCGAACCGTATGGTACTGCCCCCCGTGGCGCGCATTCCGTGAACTGGTTGGCGCCTCTGGGCGCGCAGCCGGTCCCAATTGCGCGCCCGATTCGGATATTGTCCCGAGTCCCCAAAAGCCGCGGCGTTGCCTCGCCGCTGCCGACCCCGCTATTATCGCCCGACGCGGCGTCGCGGCCCAGCCCGACACCCCGAAAAAGCCACATTTTCTGCACCTATCGGACACCAGCGTATCCTTTGAATATAGCCAGTGCGCGCCGCCGGGTCCCGCGGCGTTCGCCTAATGCTGTCAGCGACAATGCCAACCCGATCGAATTCTCATAACAGCGCTACCGAGAAGCCCCGGCGCAGGCATTTGCGCTGGCTCGTCCTGGCCACCGGGATTTCGGTCTGCGCAATTCTCCTGGGCGCTGCCGCGGTCATCGGCGCATACTATTTCGTCGAACCCGGGTTACCCAAAGCGCACACGATCCGGGACATACCGCTGCAGATTCCCCTCAGAATCTTCAGTCGGGATGGCCATCTGATTTCGGAAATCGGCGAACGCCGGCGCGTCATCGTCACGTTCGAAGATTTGCCCACACATGTCGTTAATGCGTTCATCGCTGCCGAAGATCGCCGATTTTTTGAGCACCCGGGCGTCGACTATCAGGGCATTCTTCGCTCGTTTTTGCGCCTCGTCAGAAGCGGGGAAATCTCCGGGGGCGGCAGCACGCTGACTCAGCAGCTGGCCCGCGATTATTTTCTCACGCGCGAACAGCTATTCACCCGCAAACTTCGGGAAGCGTTCCTGGCTTACAAAATCGAGCAGGAGTTTACGAAACAGCAGATCCTGGCGTTGTTTCTGAACAAGATGTTTTTCGGTCAGCGCGCCTACGGTGTCGCCGCGGCTGCCCAGGTTTATTTCAACAAGGATCTCGAGGACATCAATATCGCTGAAGCCGCGACGCTTGCCGGTGTGCTTCCGGCACCGTCACGATACAACCCGGTACGCAGCCCGGAAAGCGCAGAGATGCGCCGGAGCTATGTGCTCGGTCGCATGGCCGAACTCGGACTCATTTCGAATGAGGAGTATTTCGACGCCATGGCGTATCCGATGCAATCGGAGCTGCACGGTACGGCCATCGAGCTCAACGCACCGTACGTGGCGGAAATGGTCCGCCGCGAGATGTTGTCGCGCTATGGGGAAGCCACCTACACAGCCGGCTATCAGGTCGTTACGACGCTCGACGCGCGGCTGCAGCGCGCGGCCAACTATGCATTGCGCAACGGGCTGCTCGAGTTCACCCGACGCCGCGGCTATCGTGGCCCGATCGCGCGCGTCGATTTCGAGGCCGACAATCTGCCAACCGAGCCGGAAGAGTGGCGCGATGAGCTGCGCCGGCAGCTCGATCAATATGCACCCGGCGGGCTTTCCGTCGCCGTGGTTGCCGCAGTTGGGGCGAACAATTCCGCGGAGATCGCGTTTGCAAACGGTGACCGCGCGACGCGGCCCTGGTCCGGCATTCGCTGGGCCAAGCCGTTCATCGACCGCGAGACGACGGGCGACGACCCGGAGACCGTGAGCGACGTGCTCACGGCCGGTGACATCATCTACGTCATGCCGACGACCGAGGATAGCTGGGCGCTGGCGCAGATTCCGGAAGCTCAGGGCGCCGTCGTTTCCGTGGACCCGTTCGATGGCGCAATCAACAGCCTCGTTGGCGGTTTCGATTTTGCCGTGAGCAAATTCAACCGCGCAACGCAGGCCTTCAGGCAGCCCGGCTCCTCGTTCAAGCCGTTCATATACTCGGCCGCGCTCGAGCACGGCAACACCCCCTCGACCGTCGTCCTCGATGCGCCTGTCGTCATCAATTCGTCCGAGCTCGAGGCGGTGTGGCGCCCCGTGAATTACAGCGGCCGATTTTACGGTCCGACCCGGCTGCGCGAAGCGCTGGTGCGATCAATGAACCTCGTTTCCGTGCGTCTCCTGCTCTTTAACACCGGCATCGGCAACGCGGTGCGGCACATCGCCAGATTCGGGTTCGGCGACGCCGCGCTGCCCCGCAACGGCTCGCTCGCACTAGGCGGAGGCGCGGCGTCGCCGCTGGATATGGTGCAAGGCTACGCGACGATCGCGAACGGCGGATACGCGATTAAACCGTACGCAATCGACGCCATTTACGGTCCGGACAGTGAGCTGCTGTACCGCGCCGAACCCGACGTCGTTTGCGAACCGTGTCGCGTCGACGACCGGGAAACGGCTGTCGACCCGCCGGCATCGGTATCCTTCGAACAAATCGCCGACAATGCGCTGACGTATCGACCCGACGCGCTGTCGGCACCGGAACTGTTTGCGGAGATACGCGCCGCGCCGCGCGTAATTTCGGCACAGAATGCGTACCTCATCGCGGATATGATGCGCGACGTGATTCGGCGTGGCACGGGCCGACGAGCGCTGGTCCTCGGACGCAACGACCTGTCGGGAAAGACGGGTACGTCGAATGACCGTCGTGATGCCTGGTTCGGGGGTTTCAATGCGGATCTCGCTGCGCTGGTCTGGGTCGGATTCGACGACGATCTCCCGCTGGGACCAGGCGAGGAGGGCTCACGCACGGCGCTGCCCATCTGGATCGAGTTCATGCGCGACGCGCTCGATGGCGTACCGGAATCCCAGCTGCCAATGCCGGACGGCATCGTGACGGTACTGATCGACGCCGAGAGCGGCTGCCCGGCCCGCGCCGGTCAGCGTGACGTCACGTTCGAGATTTTTCAGGCAGACAGAGTCCCGGAGTGCGAGCACGTCGACGACGTTCCGGACATCTTCAACGAAGCGGCAAGCATGCCCGGCTTCGAAGACGATACGGAGGAGGAACAGGAAAGCCTGTTCTGATGGGGCATCGCCGTCGTCGCCCGCGCAACGTCGCACTCGGGTAAACTCGCTGCGTGATCGCTTTGGCCTCGTACCTATGGGCAGGAAAAAACCGAATGCCAACGGCCGGGCGCGCCGGCTGCTTGCGCAGGAAGCCGCCCGCATCGTCGTCGAACAGGGTATTCGCGACTATCGCGTTGCCAAGGTGAAGGCCGCCGAGCGGCTCGGGCTGGGTACGCGAGGCGCGCTGCCGCGCAACGCGGAGATCGAACAGGCCGTCGGCGAGCATTTGCAGCTTTTCGGGCGGGACTCGCATAGCGATCTGCTGCGTGGCCTGCGCGAGACTGCCGTTACCGTCATGGAGCTCCTTCAGACTTTTTCACCGCGGCTTGTCGGACCCGTCCTCAGCGGCACCGCCGACTCGCATTCGTCCATCAATCTGCACGTGTTCGCCGATAGCGCAGAAATCGTCGCCGCCAGGCTTGCGACGCTCGGTATACGCTATCGGAACTTCGATCGGCGCCTCAAGAGCCGTCGCGATCGGACCGACAGCTTTGCCGGCTACGAATTCCATCATGGCGATGCAGCAATCGAGGCGACCGTGTTTCCGGTCGACGGCATCCGTCAGTCGCCGATCAGCCCGATCGACGGACGGCCTATGCAGCGCGCCGACATCAAGGCTGTACGGCGGCTGATCGACGCAGGCTGAAAATACGGGGCATTCCGCTCAAGACCCCAGCAATGCAATGAAACTCGATCCTGCGCATTGGCGATTCGATCCCTGACAACTGAACCGCACCCGCGGAATGTCCCCCTAACATGCACGGCCAGCCGCCAGGCATTGTCCCTGCAGATCTGTCCGGGCTGTATTCGTCAGCGGAAATAAAGCGCAGCGCAGCGAAATTCCGCGAGGGCGGGTTAATACTTATTTATTGATTCGCCTCGGCACCGGATCGAGTCCCGCTGCGTCAGGGGCCAGAAGCGAAATGTCCCGGTCCCCATACCATCAGCGTTCCTTGATCGGCAGGTAGTCGCGCGCGACCGGGCCCGTATAAAGCTGGCGCGGCCTCGAGATGCGGCCGTGCGGGTCCGAGATCATCTCACGCCAGTGCGCGGCCCAGCCCACCGAGCGGCCGATCGCGAACATCACGGTGAACATCGACGTAGGTATGCCGAGCGCCCGGTAAATGATGCCGGAATAGAAATCCACATTCGGATACAGTTTTTTCTCGATGAAGTAATCGTCCTTCAGCGCCACTTCTTCCAGCGCAAGGGCGAGGTCGAACAACGGCGTGTCGCTGCGGCCAAGCCTCTTGAGTACCTTGTGGCACATGTCCCGGATGATCGTCGCGCGCGGATCGAAATTCTTGTAGACGCGATGGCCGAACCCCATCAACCGAAACGGATCGTTCTTGTCCTTTGCCTTGGCGACGAATCTGGGAATATTTTTAACGTCGCCAATATCCTCCAGCATCTTCAGCACGGCTTCGTTCGCGCCTCCATGCGCGGGCCCCCACAGCGCGGAAACGCCGGCCGCAATGGCCGAATACGGATTCGCATCCGAGCTGCCGGCCATCCGCACCGTAGACGTAGAGCAGTTCTGCTCGTGGTCCGCGTGCAGAATGAATAACAGGTCGATCGCCTCTGCCGCGATCGGGTCGATCTCGTAGGGCTCCGCGGGGACAGCGAAGAACATGTGCAGCAGATTTTCACAATAGTTGAGGTCGTTGCGGGGGTAAATGAACGGCTGGCCGCAAGTCAGCTTGTAGGCGGCCGCCGCGATGGTCGGAAACTTGGCCAGGATCCGATGCGCGAATATATCGCGATGCTCGGGGTTCGACGCATCCATCTCGTCGTGGTAATACGCAGACATCGAGCCCACGACGGCCGACAGCATTGCCATCGGATGCGCGTCGTAGCGAAAGCCGTTGAAAAACCGCAGCATGCCCTCGTTGAGCATCGTGTGCCTGCGGATCATGTTGTCGAAGGCCTCGAGCTCAACCCCGGTCGGCAGCTCGCCGTGCAGCAGCAGGTAGGCAACCTCGAGAAACGTCGAATGCTCGGCAAGCTGCTCCACGGGATAGCCGCGGTACATCAGGACGCCGTTCTCGCCATCGATGAAGGTGATGGCCGACTCGCAGCTGCCCGTCGACACGTAGCCGGGATCGAACGTGAATACGCCGAGCTGCTTATACAGGCTAGCGACGTCGATAACGTCGGGACCGGCCGTGCCCTGACGTACCGGTAACAACATTTCCTGTCCGCTGGGACTGATCAGACGAAAGGCATCCTTGGTCATCGCGTTCCTCTTGTTGGCGAGTACAGGGCGGCGGCCGCGACCGGCCCGGCAGCGAATCCGGGCGGACTTGTGGGGTCGCGGGCACGGTGCCCGTACCAGCATATCAGACGCCCCAGCTGGGGCGGCATCGGATTTTCGCCGCCAAGCCGCACCGACGCCAGCCGGTGCTGCAGCAGCCTCAGCTCATGCCGTACTTACGGCGGAACTTGTCGACGCGGCCGCCCGTGTCGACGATTTTCTGCTTGCCCGTGTAGAAAGGATGACACTGCGAGCACACCTCGATCAGCAGATCCTCCCCTAGCGTCGAACGCGTCTGGAACTCGTTACCACAGCTGCAGGTAACCTTGATCTCCGTGTATTTGGGATGGATGTCGGCTTTCATTGGTGGCGCTCCGAAACACGCGGCTCGGCGAACGGCGGCGTAGCATAATCGCATGCACATGAGCCCGCAAGTTTCTGTCGACGAGATCTGCCCGCCCGTAAGCGTCCCTCGAAAATATCCACAGAAGCTGTGGATAACATTGTGGAAGAAAATTGAACGAATGGCCTAAGGTGCGGATTTTCAAGCGCCGTTGCCAAAATGACTAATTTATCACCATTTTATTAAATGTATTAAAAACAATTACTTATAGTGTCTTTGCGACGATGCAATTGAATTGAGGCACGTCCCACCCTGAATTTTTAAGCACCGCCCTGCCGCTTGTGCATAAAGCGCGCGCCGCTGCCGGTACTTCGCTGCCGGCAGCATGGCACGGCGCAGGTCCGAGGGCTGCGCGGAGCGTCAGGTCGAACCGGCGGAGGCGGGCAGGAATTCCGCCTGCAGCACGTTCAAAAACCGACTGCCGAGGTCCGTGGGTCGCCAGCTCCCGGCCCGCCTCTCGATCAGGCCTCGATCCTCGGCCGGGCGCAGGCGCTCGGCCAGGTACGCCGTTGGTAGGCCGGTTCGCGCCGCGAACAGGCGGGAATCGAAACCGCCGCTCAGTCTCAGCGCGTTGAGGAGGAACTCGAACAGCTTCTCCGCCTCCTGGAGGGGGACCAGCTCCGGAGGCGCGGCGCCCGTTTCAATGTCCCGCATGTACTGATAGGGGTTCGGGCATTTCGCATACCGATAAACGCGCCCGTCGATCGTCAGCTTGCCGTGCGCGCCGGCGCCGATGGCGACGTAATCCCCGAACTTCCAGTAGTTGAGATTATGAACGCAGACTCGTTGCCCACGCGCGTGGGCGGAAATCTCATACTGGTCGAAGCCGGCCTCCCGGAGCAGCGCCTGGCCTGCCGCCTGTATCTCGAACCCCGAATCGTGATCCGGAAGGTCCGGCGGCGGCCGCGCATGAAACACGGTGTTCGGCTCGAGCGTCAGCTGGTACCAGGAAATATGCTCCGGGCCCAGGGCGATGGCGGCTGCGAGGTCCGCCAGCGCAGCGGCCACGTTCTGGCCCGGCAGGGCGTACATGATGTCGAGATTGATATTCGCAATGCCCGCGTTGCGGGCACGCTCCACCGTCCGGAATATGTCTTCTGCGGCGTGAATGCGGCCCAGCACCGCCAGCGAAGCATCGCTGAAACTCTGCGCGCCAATCGACAGGCGATTGATGCCCGCGTCGCGATAGCCGGCTGGATCACCGCAGTCCACGGTACCCGGATTAGCCTCCATCGTGACCTCGACATCTTCGGTGAGTGAGAACGAAGCGCGCACGGCGTCGAGCACCCTGGCGATTTCCCGCGGGCTGAACACGCTGGGCGTGCCGCCGCCTAAGAAGACGCTGATCAGCCTCCGGCCGTCCACCTGCAGGGCTTCGCGCTCGAGATCCGTGATAAGGGCTTCGATGTAGCGGCCCCGCGGCGTATCGGCAGGCGCGGTGTGCGAATTGAAATCGCAGTACGGACATTTCTTTACACACCACGGCAAATGCACGTAAAGCGCCAGGGGCGGCGCATTCTGCAGCTTCGCGGGCGCACGGCCCATGTTCACAAGAGGTCCTCGAGTTTGCGCGCCAGCGCCCGCATGGCTTTGCCACGGTGACTGCGCGCATTTTTTTCGGCTGCGGTCATTTCGGCGGCGCTTCGGCCGAGCTCGATATCGTAGAACACCGGATCGTAGCCGAAGCCGCCCTCGCCCCGTCGTTCCGCGAGAATCCTGCCGCGCCACGAACCGGTTGCGAAAATTGCCTCCGGCGTGTCGGGTCGCACGAAGCATACGACACATCGGAATTCCGCGGCGCGACGATTCTGGGGCACGTTGCGTAACGCGACGAGCAGCTTATCGACGTTTTCCTGATCGCTCGCGTTCACACCGGCGTATCGCGCGGAGTGCACGCCGGGGGCCCCGCCGAGTGCGTCCACGACCAGCCCCGAGTCGTCGGCAATCGCCGGCAGACCGATCGCAATCGCCGCATGCCGCGCTTTGATTTCCGCATTCTCGGCGAAGGTCGGACCAGTCTCGAGGGCGGCCGGGATATCGAACCGCGATTGCGGCAGGAGCTCGATTCCCAGCGGCGCGAGAATTGCGCGGATTTCCTGGAGCTTGCCGGGGTTGCCGCTTGCCAGCACGATTTCGACGGGGCGGGTCATGAGCAATCGTCGCAGACGCGTCCAATACCACGGTCGCCTGCGGCTTGCGGCTGCGAAAGCCGCCGCGTCATTTCGCTGGCGTGTCGGCCAGCGCCGCGTCCTGTGCCGCTATGATTTGTTCGATACCCTGGTGCGCCAGGGCAAGCATCGACCTGAACTCGTCGTCCGTAAACGCGTGGCCCTCCGCGGTGCCCTGCACCTCGATGAACCGGCCGGCTTCATTCATGACGATATTCATATCCGTCTCGGCGTCGGAATCTTCTGCGTAGTCGAGATCGAGTATCGCCGCGCCGCGATAGATACCGACCGAAACGGCGGCGACCTGTCCGTGCAGCGGGTTATCGGGAATTTGACCCTTTTTCACCAGCCGGCGGAGCGCGATGGCAAGCGCTACATATGCGCCGCTGATCGATGCCGTGCGCGTTCCGCCGTCGGCCTGGATCACGTCGCAGTCCAGGGTCACCGTGTTCTCGCCAAGCGCGGCAAGGTCCGTCACAGCCCGCAGCGAACGGCCAATCAGGCGCTGTATCTCGAGGGTCCGCCCTCCCTGCCTGCCGCGCGCGGCCTCCCTCGGCGTGCGCGTGTTCGTGCTCCTCGGCAGCATGCCGTACTCCGCCGTGACCCAGCCTCTGCCCCTGCCGCGTAACCACTGCGGGACGCGTGTTTCGAGGCTCGCCGTGCAGAGTACGCGCGTGTCGCCGAACTCGGCGAGGACGCTACCCTCGGCATGCCGCGTGAAATCCGTGGTAAAGCGCACGGGTCGCATCTCATCGGCATCACGGCCGCTCGGGCGCATGGATGTCTCCTTCAGGCGCCGTGCCAGCGCAGCGCAACGCCCGTCGTATTGTCGCTGTACGGTGAATTCGTGTTCAACGCCTGAATGCTGAGCTGCTTGAGTTGTTCCGCCAGGTTATTGTCTCCCGACGTACCTATCTTTGCCATGTCCGAATCGGTAAGTCCCGACCACAGGCCGTCGGAACACGCGAGCAGAACGTCGCCGGGTTTCAGGCGCCGCTTGTTCGTAATGGTCATGTCCGGCACCGGCGCGTCCCCGCCGATACAGCACTCTACGAAATTGCGCATCGGATGATCGGTCGCCTCCTCTTCCGTGATGGCCCCTTCCTGTATAAGCACTTCGACGTGACTGTGGTCGCGGGATCGCTCGATGACGCGACCGTTACGCACCTGGTAAATGCGACTGTCACCAACGTGGCCCCAGAACGCGCCGCTTTCCTGCACGAGACAGATCGCACACGTGGCGCGGGGCCGGAAGTCGACGGCTACACCGTGACCCAGGGCGACGACGTTGTCATGCGTACGCGCGAGCGCCGTGTACAGAAAGCCCTGCGGATCGAATACGGGCAGCGTCGACGACATGAACATGTCCTGCACAGTCTCGAGACCAATCTCGGCGGCGCGCGCACCATCGGAATGTCCGCCCATGCCGTCGAAAACGATGAGCATTGCCGCATCATCCGCAACGATGACCGCTCCCCGATCCTGATTGTCCTGCCGGTCGCCAACTGCCGAGACTTTCGCATATTCAACTAGCATGCGACTGCCCTGCAAGCGTTCCGGTTACTCTTCTGCATCGATTAATCGCGCCAGCCGGCCCTGTCGCGCAATCCTGCACGGGATTTCGCAGGCGGTTCAAGTAAACTGTTCCGATGATTCTGGCCGTACTTTGCACTGCCGGGTTCTCAAAAACCGTGATGCATACACCATATATCGGAGACCGTTTCTGATGTTATACAGTATGACCGGCTTTGCGCGACAGTCGGCGGAGTTCTCGTTCGGGACCCTCACGTGGGAACTGCGGGCCGTCAATCATCGCTATCTCGACGTCGGGTTTCGGCTTCCCGAGGAGCTTCGCCCGAAAGAGCACGCATTTCGGCAACAGGTCGGCAGCGTCCTCCGGCGTGGCAAGGTCGAATGCGCCCTGCATTTTCGGCGCGCGTTCGACCAGGAAACCGAGCTGCGCCTGAATCGCAAGCTCGCGAAACTAATCGGCACGCGCGCGGCGGAGCTGGCCGGGCTTCTTCCGCAGGTCCGTCCCCTCGATCCCGTTGACGTCCTGCGCTGGCCCGGAGTCGTCGAAGAGGCCGAGCTCGATGCGGAGCCGGTATATGCGGAGGCCAGTGCGCTGCTTGACGAAGCGCTGGACGCGGTCAGGTCGATGCGTGCCAGCGAAGGTACCCGCATCGGCGAGATGCTTGCATCACGCTGTGACGATATCGCCAGGGTAGCGACCTCGGTCCGCAAACGAATGCCGACCGTTCTGGCCGCGGCACACGCGCGGCAAAAAGAGCGCATCGCAGCTCTCGACGTCCAGGCCGATCCCGCCCGCCTCGAGGTCGAGCTGGCGCTCATCGCGCAGAAGCTCGATGTCGACGAAGAGCTGGACCGACTCGAAAGTCATCTCGCAGAGATCCGTCAGGTCCTCGGTGCTTCGGAACCCGTCGGCAGGCGCCTCGATTTTCTGATGCAGGAGCTCAATCGCGAAGCAAATACACTCGCGTCCAAGTCCGCCGACACCGAAACGACCAAAGCCGCCGTGGACCTCAAGGTCATCATCGAGCAAATGCGGGAACAGATACAGAACATCGAATGAAAGTCTCGACCGCCGGAAACCCCGCCAGGCTGTTTGTAATCGCCGCGCCATCCGGCGCCGGTAAGACGACGCTCGTGAAGGCGCTCGTGGAACGCAATCCGGACCTTCGGTTTTCGATTTCCTATACGACCCGCCCCAAGCGCCGCAACGAAACCGAAGGCGTCGATTATCTGTTCGTCGATGCCGAAACATTCCGTCAACTGCAGGCGTCTGGCGAGCTCCTGGAATCGGCCGAGGTGTTCGACAACCTGTATGGCACCAGCCGCTCGCAGGTCGAGAAACTGCTCGCGGCGGGTCACGACGTGATCCTGGAGATCGACTGGCAGGGCGCCCGCCAAGTTCGGCAATCGATGCCGGAAGCGATAACGGTTTTCATCCTCCCGCCCTCGCTTGGGGAGCTGGAGAAACGCCTCCGCAACCGGCGTACCGACAGCGACAGCGTCATTGCTCGCCGACTGCGCGATGCGCTCGGCGACATGGCTCACTGGGACGAATTCGACTACGTCATCATCAACGATGATCTGGCGCGCGCGGTCCAGGACCTCGAGTCGGTGCTGTCCGGCAACGCCCCGGGGCTCGCAACGAGCAGCGTCACCCTGCGCCGGGCGATCGGGGAGATCCTGGGCTGAACCGGCGCCCGCGGAGGCAATCGTCGTATTCACCGCTGGAATCCGGCACCTGTTCTACATTAGACTTGCCGGCCTCGTGGCTGCACAGCGTTGCTGAGGAGAACCGGGAATGGCCAGAATCACCGTCGAAGACTGCCTCGACAATATCGACAACATTTTCGAAATGGTGCTCGTTGCCGCCAAACGGGCGCGTCGCCTTGCGCACGGGGCCGAGCCGATGGTCGAACTCGAAAACGACAAGCCGACGGTCATCGCGCTTCGCGAAATCGCGGAAGGGCACATAACCCCGGCGATTCTCGATGAAATTGACCAGCCATCACCCGACGAGTTCGTTCCGCCGGAGGTCAGCGACGAGTTCCTGCCGATGCGAGGCATATCGATCGGCGACTGATAGGCGGGCAAATCGCCCGCATGGCGGGCTCCCACTAATCCTTTCCCCATCGTGGCAGCGGCCCATGGCCGCGACAAATCGTCGACGTGGCCGCCCCCCAATATTTTGTTCCCTGCCGTGAGAACGGTCGTGATGCCGGTGTGTGCGCTCGAGTGTCGTCCCGAGGCGAGCGATGCAGGACGCTAAAGCCGGCGAGGGCCGATTCGAGCGAGGCATGGAGGCCGAGCGAGATTAAGCGAGAGCGTACACCCGGCAGCGCGGCAGGAGCGCTCCAACTCCCCGAGGTGGACCCCTGTCGCTACAGATTCTTCGCGACGCGAGTATGATCATGGCATGGACTATGCGGCGTCATTTCTGTCCCGTTTACCCGGTGCGTCGCGCCGTGACCACGGCCTGCGGCACCTGGTCCGGGTGCTCGAGAGCTATCTCGAAGGCCCGCAAATCGAACAGATTCTCGAGGCGTACGAATACGGCGCCGCCGCCCACCAGGGGCAGACGCGCAAATCCGGCGAACCGTATATTTCTCACCCGATTGCGGTGGCGCGGATCCTCGCAGATATGCACCTTGATCCCCAGGCAATCATTGCCGCGATACTGCATGACGTCGTCGAGGACACCTCAGTATCGATCACCGATGTCGAAGAGAAATTCGGCGAAGAAATAGCGCTCCTCGTCGACGGCGTCAGCAAGCTCGATCAAATCCAGTTCCGGAGCCGCGCCGAGGCGCAGGCCGAGAGTTTCCGCAAGATGATGCTCGCAATGATCGAGGACATTCGCGTGATTCTCGTAAAGCTTGCCGATCGGCTGCATAACATGCGTACGCTCGATGCGATGTCCGTCGAGAAGCGCAAGTACATTGCTCGCGAAACCCTCGACATCTATGCGCCGATCGCGAACCGGCTCGGTATCCATCGCATGAAAATCGAGCTCGAGGATCTGAGCTTTCGGCACCTGTATCCGTTCCGCTACCGGGTTATTGCCAATGCGCTGAACAAGACAAAAGGCAGTCAGAGGCAAATCGTCAAACGCATCGGCGACGAATTCGTAAAGACGCTCAAGAACGAGGGCATCGACGCGGAGGTCACCGGCCGCGAGAAGCATCTTTACAGCATCTATAAGAAGATGTCGGAAAAGAACAGGATGCTCAGCGACGTCGCCGATGTGTATGGTTTCCGGATCATTGTCGACGACGTCAACGCCTGTTACCAGACGCTGGGCCTGATTCACGGCCTGTACAAGCCCATGCCCGGACGGTTCAAGGATTACATTGCGATTCCGCGGCAAAACGGCTACCAGTCTCTGCATACAACGTTGTTCGGCCCGAAGGGGCTACCGATAGAGGTACAGATACGTACCCAGCACATGGACAGGGTCGCTGAATCCGGTGTCGCATCCCACTGGCAGTACAAGGCCGACGACAAGACCGACGCGTCACCGCAGCGCCGGGCACGCGAATGGCTCGCAAACCTGGCCGAGCTGCAGCGCTCCGGGACATCCGAAGAGTTTCTCGAAAGCGTCAAGGTCGACCTGTTCCCGGACAAAATCTACGTATTCACGCCCAAGGGCGACATCATGCCGTTGCCGAAAGGCGCGACCGCCGTCGATTTCGCGTACGCAGTGCACACGGACGTCGGCAATCGCTGCGTCGCGGCCAAGGTCGATCGCATCCTGGTGCCATTACGCACGCAGCTCGAAAACGGTCAGACGGTCGAGGTGATCACGAGCCGAGGATCCACGCCGAATCCGAACTGGCTGTCCTTCGTGCGCACCGCCAAGGCACGCTCCGCGATCCGGAATCACATGAAGAAAATGCGTTCGAGCGAGGCAATCGATCTGGGCAAGCGCCTGCTGGATCGCTCGCTAAAGGATCTGGGGTCCTCGCTGCGCAAGGTCGGCAAGACAAGGATGCGCAGCGCGCTCTCGGAGTTCGGACTCGACGACAGTACCGAGCTCTTCGAACAGCTTGGCCTCGGTAAGCGGCTCGCGCCTCTGACGGCCCGTTTTTTGCTCGGCGTCAGCGACGAGGGTGATGATCACACGCACATGCCGAATCTCGTAATCTCGGGCACCGAAGGCATGGTCGTAAGCTACGGCAAGTGCTGCCATCCGATCCCAGGTGATGACGTCATGGGCTACCTGAGCTCGGGGCGCGGCCTTGTGATTCACCGCAACAAGTGCGGCAACCTGATGAATTTCCGCAAGCAGCCCGAAAAGTGGATCACGGTCAGCTGGGAAAAAAACGTCGACGAGGATTTCTCCAGCCAGATTCAGGTCGAGACGATCAACCGAACCGGCGTGCTCGCCGAAATCGCCGGGACAATCGCCGACAGCAAGTCGAACATCGAACAGGTTTCGGTCCTCGGGCGACACGAAGACTGCTCGATGCTGTCGTTTCTGCTGTCCGTAAAAAACCGCAATCACCTCGCCACAATTATGCGCAACGTGCGCAAGATGCCGGACGTTATCCGAGTCACGCGCGACTGTGCCTAGTTACACCAACAAGACGCCGGGCACGCTGCGCGAGGCCGTGTGTTCGATCAGGAGAAAGACATGAGCAAACAGGCAATCTCGAGCGATGGCGCACCGGCGGCGATCGGCACGTATTCGCAGGCGATCCGTCACGGCAACACGCTGTATGTTTCCGGCCAGATCCCGCTCGACCCCGCGACGATGGAACTCGTGCCCGGCGACATGCGCGCACAGATCGAGCGGGTGTTCGAGAATCTCTCGGCGGTCGCGGCCGCGGCCGGAGCAAAGCTCGACGATTGCGTCAAGCTGACGGTTTATCTGACCGATCTCTCGCATTTCGCGCTCGTGAACGAAGTGATGTCGCGCTATGTCGAAAAGCCGTATCCGGCGCGCGCCGCGGTCGGTGTCGCCGCCCTGCC
>JBFJOC010000048.1:0-19256 GCA_041617855.1 Woeseiaceae bacterium
CCGTCGAGAACGGCGTATTCACAGGCGCCGTGGTGCGTCCGGTGTGCTTCGGACCAGGCAAAGTGCTTGCGGTCGAGGCCCTCGCGCAGCGAACAGGGCTCGACCTGGACAGGAGTTTCTTCTACTCCGACAGCACCGATGATATGCAGTTGCTCGAGCGCGTGGGCAATCCGCGACCGCTCAATCCCAGCACGAAACTCCTGCGGGTTGCCGAACGCCGCGGCTGGCCGGTCCGGCGCTTCCGAAGCCGGGGGCAGCCCCACGTTACCGATATTCTGCGCTCCTTGTTCGTGCCGACGACGCTGATCGGCTCGTTCGTTGCCGGTCTGCCGATCTGGGCGCTGACGGGATCGCGGCGCGACGCGTTGAATTTTTCCGTGTCGGTATTCGCGGACACAGCCAGCGCACTGATCGGGCTAAACCTGCGGGTCACAGGAGAGCAGTATCTCTGGTCGCATCGGCCCGCGGTTTTCATATTCAATCATCAGAGCAACGTGGATCTGGTCATAGTCGCGCGCCTGCTGCGCCGCGACATTACCGGGGTCGGCAAGCGCGAAATTCGGGAAATTCCCGTGATCGGAATGATCATGGAGTTGGCCGGAGTCGTGCTGATCGATCGCAGGAATTCGGCCAGTGCGATCGAGGCGATGAAGCCGCTCGTTGACGCCATGCGCGTCGAAGGCAAGTCGGTGGCGCTGTCGCCGGAGGGCACACGGGCATTGACGCCGCATCTCGGGCCGTTCAAGAAAGGCGCATTTCACCTTGCGATGCAGGCGGGTGTGCCGATGGTTCCGATCGTCATCCACAATTCCGGCGACGTGCAGCCCAAGGGTGATCTGATCTACCATCCGGGAACGGTGGAAGTGGAAGTACTGCCGCCGGTGGACACGAGCAAATGGTCCGCAAAGACCCTCGATCGGCAGGTCGCGGACGTACGCGAGATGTACCTCAAAGCGCTCGGCGAATACGAAGCGCGTCGCAGCTTGCCCGGCGAGGCCCAGGAGCCGCTCAGTACCGAAGACGCGCCGCCCGGCGACATCGCCGTCGACGCGCGAAAATCAGTGGGCGCAGGCGGCTCCATACACAAGCTGCATCCCTGAGGCGATTGTCGTCCGCCTGCAGCCCGAGCACGCCGTATGAATCAGCTAAGCCCCCAGGACGCCCAGTTTCTTTACATGGAGTCCGAAGAAAACCTGATTCACGTGACGTCGATCTCGATATTCGATCCGACCACGGTACCCGGCGGCAAGACGGTGCGTTACCGGGACATCTTAAGGCACGTCGAAAGTCGCCTGAACGTCAGTCCATTGTTTCGGCGACGCCTCATGCGCGTGCCGCTGGAGCTCGATTTCCCGTACTGGGTGGACGACGAGCACTTCGACCTCGAATACCATGTCCGGCACGGACGCCTGCCCGCTCCGGGGGACTGGCGGCAGTTCTGCATTCACATGGCGCGCTACCACTCCCGGCCGCTGCGCATGAATCGGCCGCTCTGGGAGATGTTCGTCGTCGAGGGACTCGACAATATCGACTGGCTCCCGAAAGGCAGCTACGCGATTGCGACGAAAATCCATCATGCCGCGGTGGACGGGACCGCGATTATTGAGTTCTTCCGAGCGCTCGCCGACATCGACAACCAGGGCACCCCCGCGGTACCGCTCGATACGGGGCCGCCGACAGTGAGTCCGGCGCCAAATCTTGTCGAAATCGCCGGCCGGGCGATGTGGCATACCGTGAGATCGCCGCTCGGATTGACGGATGCAGTGATGCGCGCGGCACCGACGCTGTATCAAGTCGCGCGCGACGTGCTCGCGAAACACGATGATCTCGGTGACGGCGTTCCGGATACGCGCTTCAACTGCAACGTATCTCCGCACAAAATGTTCGACGCCGTTGCATTTCCGCTGGACGAGCTGAAAAAAGTGCGAAAAGCCGTGCCCGGGAGCACGATCAACGACGTGGTTCTCGCCGTCTGTGGCGGCGGGCTGCGCCGCTATTTGCGGCATCACCGAGAATTGCCGAAGGAATCTCTTGTCGCCTGGGTTCCGATCAATGCGCGCCGCGGCTCCGGGTCCGGCCAAGTTGCACCCGGCAATCACATAACCTCGATGACGACGCCAGTATTCACGGACGTGGACGATCCGGTCGAGCGCCTGCGCCGCGTATTTGGTGAGACTCAGCAGAGCAAGCAGGCGAAATCTGGCATACCCGCCCGGCTGATGACGGATTTGAGCCAGCATGTGCCCGCGGCGACGCAGGTGATGGCGTCGCGGCTGATTCTGCGTGCAGGCATGGCGGCGCGCATGTGCAACCTGTTTATCTCGAATGTGCCGGGTCCACAGGTACCGCTGTATATGAACGGCGCCCGCCAGGTCGGCAGCTACGGACTTGCCCCGTTAGCAAATGGCATGGGCCTGTTCATCGCGACGCCAAGCTACAATGGCGAGATCACTTTCAATGTGACGTCGACCCGCGAAACAATGCCGGACATTCGCTTCTTCATCGACTGTCTCGAGGAGTCGATGGCCGAGTTCCTGCGCGCGTGTCGCCCCGTCAGGTCGCCAGCCGCACGCAAGCAGCCACGCGCCGTGCAGAGGGAGCCGAAGACGGGCGGCGATCGGCCCGTCGCCTAGGTTATCCGCGTCACGCCGCAGCTGCCTGGGAAATTTGCTGACTTCGCTCGTATTCTTCGAGGAAGTCGCGGTGCAGGGCGGCCGTCACATCCGGCCGTTCGAGCATCGGCACATGGCCGGTCTGCTCGAGTATGACGCAGCGATTGTCCGGGATTCGCTCGGCCATAATGCGCGCGCAGCTGACGTCGATCAGCCGGTCGTGCCGCCCCCAGATGATGAGCGTCGGTGGCGCCAGAGAGGACAACTCGTCGTCCAGGGGCTCCTGCCTGAATTCCTGAAACAGCGAGAGGAAGATGCGGTCGAGAAGCGGCTTACGCCGAATAGCTTCTTCGCCAATCACCTGCTTCACGACGCGCGGCAACGGTATCGGCCGATACGTGATGAACGCCATGAGATCGTCGAACTCGCCGAGCGAAGCAACCGTGAGCGGACTTTCACCGCGCTCGGCGGCGATCTCCAAATCGCTCTTCTTAGCCCCGTTGATACCGGCATTGTTCAAAAGCGCGAGCGTGAGCACGCGTGTCGGGTGCGTAAGCGCATACTTCAGCGCGAGCGCTCCGCCCATGGAATTGCCGCCGACGTGCATGCGCTCGATGCCCATCCCATTGACGAACGCGTGCAGCCGATCGACCTGTGCCGCGATGCGGTAGTCGGCAGCCAGGTCACGCTCGCTTTCGCCGAATCCGGGCAGGTCCGGAATGACGACTCGGTACCGGCTGCGCAAGCGGCGCGCATACAGCGGCCAGTTGTCCTTGTCGCCCCCGAATCCGTGCAGCAGCATCAGTACCGGGCCCGATGCCGCCCCCCCCTCGAGGTAATACCAGGTCTTGCCTTCAATATCGATTCTGCGCGTGCGGAAACCACATAGCCGGCGAACGGCGCCGATACCGAGGCGCACGAAAAGCTCCGGGTGGGCGAAGCGCAATACGAGCACCGCCGCGAACAGTAAGGCAATGAAAAGTAAGAGCGCCGACATCACGGACATTCCGAATCGCGCAGTTCCATCCGCGTCGCGACGGAGATTAGCCGGCGCGCCGCGTGCCGGTCTGAATCGCCGGTCCCACCCTGCGATCGATCTCGGCCAGGATTTCGTCCAGCTTGCGGCCGATCTGGGTCTGAATGCGGATCATCTCGATTTTCGGCCATGTCGCTTTTTCGCCCATCTCGATGAGCCGCATGATCTCCTCGGTCGACTTGAACGCCAGCAGCCGCAGAGGATTGAAAAAAGTTACTTTCGGAAGGATGTTGATATCGCCGACGTAATCCTGATTGATGATCGAGAGCCCCATGTTGGTCCAGCGGCTCAGCGTTGGGCTCAGCGCAAGCGGCTTCTCGATCACCGCTGCGCTCGCGTTGATCCATTCGCGTGCCGTGCGCCCGGCGGCGTATCCGAGGGTCTCGAAAAAGCCCCGTTTGCGGTTTGGATCCGTGACGAACGGGAAAACGTGGGGATTGGTCTGGCTGACGACGAAGTGATTGACGCCGTACAGGCGCGCGAGGCGCTTCGCCGGCAAATCGTCGCTGATCGAACCGTCGACCCATTTGCGCGACGGGAGGTATGCCTGCCGTTCGCCGCGCTCGTTTTTCGCGGCGAGGGCGACGGCCGGGAAAAAGCCGGGTACGGCGGTTGACGCCATGATGGCTTCGCGGATGTAAACGTTCGGCGTCGTTATTGCATTCAGGAGTCGCGACGTCTGATGCCGCTCTGCGGCGGCGATCGAGACATTGAGATGACGTCCGGTCAATTCGTAAGCTTCGAGAAACGTCAGATCGGCGATCATTCGCTCGATCGCGTGATGCACCTCCTGAACCTTGGCAATCTCGGGCTTGAAGGCCGCGAAGTAACGAATCAGACCCGCGTCCCGGCGAATCTCGTACGTCAGGTTCTCGGGATCGAAGATCCTCTCCAGTTCGTCGTCCGTATGTGTGCTCACCAAGCTGCCGACGAAGGCACCGCCGCTGCTGCCGGAGAGTATTTTCGGCAGCAGTCCCTGTTCCCACAGCGCCTTGACGACACCGAGATGGAAAAACAGCAGCATGCCCGATCCGCTCATCATCAGTGCCGTGGAGCCGTAGCAGTGCTGTGCGCGGCGGAAAAAATTGAGGCGCTCCCGATACGGGATCGTCGCGGCAGCGTCGCTCGCTAGCAGGTCCAGCGCCGCGACGATCTCATCGACGTAGTCGGTAATGAGATGCTTTGTGCCGAGCTTCGCCTTGGCGTAGAGGTCGCCGCGACCCATGCCGTCGATGTTGCCGTGCACACCCTCGTTCAGCGTATACAAGAGACCCGGAAGATTCTCCTGTTCCCGCATCGCTCGCAGGCGTTCGAGGCGACGGCGAATCGACCGGTAGTCGAACAGCGAGGACTGGTCGACTTCTTTCCAGCGCTCGGCGCCTGACGCTTCGTCGTGCTCCAGCGCCGCGGCCTTCCACTCCTCGTACGACGTTGCGGCATCCATGGCGGCCTGCAGACGTTTGGTGCTCGATGCCATCACGCGGTCGAATAATCCTTGCAGTCGACGTTGTGCGATGCAGCATACACCGAAATCGGCTGTCGGGCGAGGCGGCTGGCCGCGTCGATCGAAGGGCCCGATCAGCGCCAGCTGCCGCTCGCTACTTTCGAAACGCGAGGCCGGCAATCAGGGGTCGATGGTCGGAGCCTATATCCGGGCCGGTGAGTAAATCGACGACGGCGATGTCGGCGGAGGTAAGGCAATGATCGATTGGGATCATCGCGATCGGCAACCCGACTGGCCAGGTCGGCAGCACGCCGCGGCCGCGACGTGCGTCCACGAGGCCAGCGACGCGTGTGAGTGTTGAATAGTTGTGCGACCACATCGTGACGTTCAGATCACCAATCAGTACTTTTGGCTCGGCAATCGCTGCGAGCAGCGCTCCAATGCTGCCCAGCTGAACGTTTCTGGAGTGATGCCCGGCGCTGCCGATCGGCGGCGAGGGATGCGAACTGACGAGAGTCACGGCGCGACCGGCAACGCTGAGCCGCAACAGCAGGGTCGGAAAGCCGCTTGGCGGACTTGC
Source organism: Woeseiaceae bacterium (assembly GCA_041617855.1). Classification (GTDB taxonomy): domain Bacteria; phylum Pseudomonadota; class Gammaproteobacteria; order Steroidobacterales; family Woeseiaceae; genus UBA1847. The sequence continues at coordinate 5,673 of JBFJOC010000048.1, forward strand.
TATCGTGCGGCTCGCTAGCGGCGGACTCCTCGCGTATGCCGCGATTCCGAAATTGTCGTGCCGCGGGACGGCAAGCCTGAAAGGGTAGGTCTCCGCTAGCGGCTCCAGGTCCTCGAGCCACCGCTCGTTGATCTCCTGCAGGAAAATGACGTCAGGCCGCTCGGATCCGATGACGTCCAGGATGCTTGCCGCATTCTCGTTACTCGCCTGGACGTTGGCATGCAGGATCTTCAGGGCGGCGCTCCCCGTTTCGTGCACGTCATCGGTATACCAGGGAAAGACCAGGGCGCCATTGACGACGCCGATCGCGAGCATCGTGAGAAAGCCGGCTGGCTTTCGGAATGCTGCAAAGACCATGCCGAGCGTTACGGCCGCGACGAAGTACTGGACGCGGAAATGCGAGAACAGTTCGAGGAGGCGATGCTGCTCGTCGAACAGCGTCACCAGTGAAAAAGCGCCGGTGGCAACCGCCGCGGTCTGAATCAGCCGATAGATGATACGTGGCAGGCGTCCGATCATCATCGTCGGGACCGACAGCCGTTTCCAAGCAGTCAGTCGTCGAACGTCACTTCGACGATGCGGACCGTTTCGACCGGCACGTCCTGGTGGCCGCCGCGGCTTTCGGTCGGGACGGCCGCGATGGCATCAACGATCTCCATGCCGGAGGATATGCGGCCAAAAACGGCGTAGCCGAAGTCGCGGCTACCGTGATTGAGAAAATCATTGTCTCGCAGGTTGATGAAAAACTGCGACGTCGCACTGTCGACAACGCTGGTCCGCGCCATGGCCAGAGTGCCACGCAGATTCAGCTCTCCATTATCTGCCTCGTTTTTGATCGGGTCGCGAGTCGCCTTACTGACGAGGTTCTTATCCATGCCGCCGCCCTGAATCATGAAATTCGGTATGACTCGATGAAAGATCGTGTCGCTGAAAAAGCCGTCGCGAACGTATTGGCGAAAGTTCTCGCAGGTGATCGGCGCTTTTTCATCGAACAGCTCGATGCCTATGTCACCGTGATTCGTTTTGATCGTTATCATGATGTCTCGCTTGTCGAAAAGAGCTATGAATAGCGGGAATTGTACGGGCGTTTTGCGCGGCGCGCAGCGTCACGCGCGCGTGGCCCGGGTTACGCGCGGATTGCCGGCGTAGTCGCGGAAGCAGCGAATGTCCTGCCAGCCCGCGAAGCTCAACAGCTCGGCGACCCGTTCGGCCTGATCGTGTCCGTGCTCGAGCAGCAAAGTACCATCCGGCTGCAAAACTTCCGCGCAGTCGCGCGCAAGGACACGAATCGCGGCGAGACCGTCGTCGCCGGCAATCAGCGCGATGTCGGGTTCGGCATGCAAAGCCGCGAGCGCCGGGTCGTCCGCGGCTACGTACGGAGGATTTGTCACGACCATGTCGAATCGTCGGTCTCGTACCGGTGCGGTCCAGTCGCCGAGAAGGCAGACCACGTTCCCGAGATCGCGCTGCCGCACGTTCTGCCGAGCGACGGCCACCGCGTCGGGGCTGATGTCGATTGCCGTGACCTGCGACAGCGGGCGCTCCGTCGCAATCGCGACGGCGATAGCGCCACAGCCGGTACCCAGGTCCAGAATCTGGTGCTCCGTCCGCCCCGGCAAGTCGCGCAAGGCGAGCTCCACCAGGAGCTCAGTCTCGGGCCTGGGCACGAGCGTCGCGGGGCTGACCATCAGCTCCAGCGACCAGAATTCCTTCGCGCCGGTAATATACGCCATGGGTTCGCCGGCCAGTCTCCTCGCCAGCATCGCGTGCAGGCGCGAACGGGCCGCCGGGTCGAGGCGATCTTCGGGGTGCGCGAACAGGTAGGCGCGCGGCACGTCAATCGCCCGGGAAACGAGGGTTTCTGCCTCGAGGCGAGCGCAGTCGGTGATGGAGCCGAGCTTTGCGACGGCACTGGCCAGCACTTCGCCAATTGCGGCTGTATCACGCATCGTCCATCAATCCAGGGCTGGTCGCGGAACGCGCCCTTCGCGTACACTGCCGCAGCCCGTTGCTAACCTTATTCGTCATGAATGTGTATGCCAACATCCTCGATATGATCGGTCGCACGCCGATGCTCGAGGTGTCGAAGTTCGACACGGGCCCATGCCGCCTGTTTCTGAAGCTCGAGCTCATGAACCCAGGCGGCTCGATCAAGGATCGCATCGGCGTATCGATGATCGAGGAAGCGGAACGTCGCGGCGACATCAAGCCTGGCGACACGCTGGTCGAGGCGACGGCGGGCAACACCGGCATCGGACTCGCTCTCGTCGCCGCGCAAAAAGGCTACAAGCTGATTCTCGTCCTGCCGGACAAGATGAGCCAGGAGAAGATTTTCAATTTGCGCGCGATGGGCGCCGAGGTCGTGCTGACGCGCTCCGACGTCGGCAAAGGTCACCCGGAATACTATCAGGATCTCGGCCGGCGCATCGCTGACGAGAATGGCGCGTATTTCATCAACCAGTTCGGCAATCCGGACAATCCCCTGGCCCACGAACAGACTACGGCGCCCGAGATTTTGGATCAAATGGACGGCCGGCTCGACGCGATCGTGCTGGGCGTCGGTTCCAGCGGTACCGTCACGGGGCTTGGAAAATATATCGCCGAGCAGGCACCTGATGTCGAGCTCGTGCTCGCGGATCCGGTGGGATCGGTGCTCGCGACCTACATCAACGAAGGCAAGCTCATCGAGAAGAGCGGCAGCTGGCTCGTCGAGGGCATCGGCGAGGACTTCATTCCCACAATTGCCGATTTCAGTCAGGTGACGAAGGCCTATGCGATCAGCGACGCCGAGTCTTTTGCCACTGCCCGCGACCTACTGATGCGTGAGGGCCTGCTCGCGGGGTCGTCGACCGGGACGCTGCTCGCCGCGGCGCTGCGCTACTGCCAGGAGCAGACGGAGCCCAAACGCGTCGTCACGCTGGCTTGCGATACCGGCAACAAATACCTGTCGAAGTTGTTCAATGACTTCTGGATGGAGGATCAGGGATTCATCCAGCGTCAGGAATTCGGCGACCTCCGCGACTTGATTGGCCGGCCGCACAGCCAGCACGCAACGATAACGGTCGGGCCGAGCGACATTCTCACGACGGCGCATAATCGCCTGCGCAACGCCGGCTTCTCTCAGCTACCGGTCATGGACGACGGCAGGCTCGTCGGTGTGGTTACCGAGGATACGATTTTGCGATTCGTGTTCGGCAAGCCCGAGCTGATGGTCGCGCCCGTGGCGGACGCGATGCAGACCGCCTTTATCAAGCTCGAGAAGGACGCGAGCGTGAACAACCTGGTTTCGATGCTCCACGTGCAACCGTGTGCCGCCATCATGGACGGTGAAGAATTTCTGGGCCTCATCACGCGCTCGGACGTGCTCAATTACCTGCGCCGACAAATCCAGTAGGCCACGGTGCAATCAGGCCCGATCTCCAGTCAGTCTCCAAGCGCCGCGAGCTGGTCGGCCTGGTACTCGTTTATCAGCGCGTCGATGACCTGGTCCAGGGCGCCCTCGAGAATTTCATCGAGTTTGTAAAGCGTCAGGTTGATCCGGTGGTCCGTGACGCGGCCCTGGGGATAGTTGTAAGTGCGGATGCGCTCGGAGCGGTCGCCGGAGCCGACCAGCAGCCGGCGCTTTTCGGCCTGCTGCGTCTCCTGCTCCGATACTTTTGCGTCGAGCAACCGGGCCTGCAGTAGCGCCATGGCCCGCGCCCGGTTTTTGTGCTGCGAGCGTTCGTCCTGGCATTCGACGACGATTCCGCTTGGCAGGTGCGTCAGCCGCACTGCCGAATCGGTCTTGTTGACATGCTGACCGCCGGCACCCGATGCGCGATACGTATCGACGCGCAGATCAGCCGCATTGATTTCGACGGCCTCGACCTCGTCCGGCTCCGGCAAAACCGCAACGGTGCATGCGGACGTATGAATTCGACCCTGCGATTCCGTGGTGGGCACGCGCTGCACGCGGTGGGCGCCCGATTCGAATTTTAGCCTTGCATATATCCCGGTGCCCGACACGCGACTGATGATTTCCTTGTAGCCGCCGTGTTCGCCCTCGCGGGCGCTCAAGACTTCGACGGACCACCCCATCGCCTCCGCATACTTCGAATACATGCGAAACAGATCGCCCGCGAATATCGCCGCTTCGTCACCGCCGGTTCCCGCCCGGATCTCGAGATAAACGTTACTGTTGTCGTGCGGGTCGGCGGGAATCAGGGCTTTCTGAAGTTCCAAAACCAGCGCGTCCCGGCGCGCTTGCAGATATTGGAGCTCCTCCTCGCCCATTTTTTGGATCTCGGCGTCCCGGTCTTCTGCCAGCTCACGGGCCGCCGCGATGTCCTCATCGATGGTTTCGAGTCGGGCGAACAGCGCAACGATCGGCTCGATTCGAGCGTACTCCTTTGACAGGTCCCGGAATCGCTGCTGGTCACCGATCACGTCGGGATCCGCCAGCAGTCCCGCCAGTTCCTCGAAGCGATCGCGAACGGTGTCCAGCTTGTCGCGTATCGTTTCTTTCATTGATTCTGCTCATCATCGAGACCGAACAGATTTCGCGCAACCGTAATCAGCTCCTCGTCGGAAGCCTCGGCCGCCTCGCGCAGACGAACGCTGGGCATGTGCAAAAGCTTTTTCATCAGGGCGGCCGTCGCGTATTCCATGACTTCGCCGGCGTCGCGGCCACGCGCAAGGCGCCGTTCGGCGTCTCGCAACACTTCGTCGCGAACCGTTTCGGCTCGGTCCCTGATCTGTGCGATGACCGGCGCGACCTGTTTCGCCCGCCGAATACTCAGGTAACGCTCGATCTCGTCGTCGAGTATTCGATGCGCATCGACGGCGGCGGCTTCGCGGCTGCTCTGACCCTCGACAATGACCTTGTCGAGATCATCAATCGTGTACAGGTAGACGTCCTCGAGTTCGCCGACTGCGGCCTCGATGTCGCGCGGCACGGCGATGTCGACGGCGAAGATCGGCTTGCGGCGGCGCGCCGCGATCGCCGATTTGACGTGTTCGAGCAAAATGATTGGTTCCGGGCTCGCCGTAGAGGTAATGAGAATATCAGCCTCTGGCAGCGTGCCGCCAAGTTCCGATAGGGGCACGGCATAGCCACCGAATTCGCTTGCGAGATTGCGTGCGCGCTCGAGATCGCGATTTGCCACGAACAGCCTGCCGATGCGTTTTGCTGACAAATGCTTTGCGAGGAGCTCGACGGTCATCCCGGCCCCGACGAGGAGCGCAGTGTGTTGCGAAAAACCGGCGAAGAATTGCTGCGCGAGGCTGACCGCGGCTGACGCCACGGACACCGGGCTGGCTCCAATTTCGGTATCGGTGCGGACTTTCTTCGCGACAGAAAACGTATGCTGGAAAAGCTGCGATAATTGCCGGCCTGCCGTGCCAGCACGTTGCGCAGCCCTGAAGGCATCTTTGAGCTGGCCGAGAATCTGCGGTTCGCCAAGGACCATGGAATCGAGCCCGCACGCCACCCGGAAGACATGTCGAATCGCCACGTCGTCCGCATACGAGAATAGCGTCTCGCCGAAGGAAGGATCCAGGTTACGTTCGTCATGCAACCAGCTGCTTAGCGCCTCGTACCCTGCATAGCTGCCGACGACGTAGAACTCTGTTCTATTGCACGTCGACAGCAGCACGACTTCGTCGATTCCGTCGAGCGCAGCGACCGTTTTGAGCGCCGCGCTTATGTCGGGGCCGGCAAAAACGACTTGTTCGCGAATTTCGACGGGCGCCGTGTTATGGTTCAGCCCGAGTATTTGCAGCCGCATAAAGGATTTGCGATCGGGCGCCGGTTCTGCGCCCCGAGGATTCCTGTCACTGAAACCGTATCATAAGCGAACTGAGGGCTCCGTTGCTTGTCTGTCACATAGGATCGGATCGCTCAATTCCCGTGGCCGATAAGCGCACATACTGAATCCCCAGACCTTGTTACGAATGACTCCAGGCCAGAGACTGCAACCCGCACGAGACGTCACGAGCGGCCTCGTCATGTTGCTGATGTTACTGCTCGGCGCCACGGCGCATGCCGACGATGCTGCGCCGTCGGGCGCGAGCGCACATCTCCTGGCGGCCGAGCTTGCGCTGTCCCGCGACGAATACCTCGAAGCTGCCCGGCAGTACCAGAAGGCGGCAGAATTGAGCAATAGCGCGGAGGTAGCGCGCCAGGCGACGCGTGTCGCGTTTGGCTTCGGTTTCAGCGACGAGGCGCTGGCGGCGGCAAAGCGCTGGCTCGAGCTTGAACCTGACAGCGACGAGGCGCTGCTGTACACGGCCCAGCTGCAGCTTCGTCTGGGACAAGACCGGGCAGCGCGGCGGAATTTTCGCACGCTCGTGGAGCGCGGCGACGAGCCGCCGGATCAGCGGTTGCTGTCGCTGGTGCAGGTTCTCTCGGAGGAGAATGCCCGGAATGGCTATGAGCTGATGCGTGCCCTGGCCAAACCATATAAGGATTCAGCGCTTGCGCATTACGCGACGGGCGTCATGGCGCTGCAGGCAGAGGATACCGGCGACGCCCGGGAGCGAGCACTTAGAGCGATCGAGCTGGACGGCGAATGGCTCAAACCGAAGCTGCTTTATGCGCGTGCGCTGCTGCTCGGCGGCGATGCGGATGCGGCGATCGACTATACGGCTCGCATCATTGGCGACGACCCGGATCCTGATCCCGACGCTCGCATGGAGCTCGCGCTCATGTTCATGGCCGCCGACCGCAACGACGATGCGCTGAGCCAGGTGAACCAGATTCTCCTCGAGCAGCCGTCGCGCGCAGATGCGCTGCGCATGATGGCGATTATCAATTTTCGTGAGCAGAATTTTGATGCGGCATGGGACGATTTCGAAGACCTGCTGGCAACGCGTCGCTATACCATGGATGCGCTGTATTACCTTGCGCGTATCGCCGACTTCCGCGGCCAATTCGATAAGGCGCTGCGGCTTTATACCGAGGTGGCGAACGGGCCGAACGTGGTCATGTCACAGCGGCGTGCGAGCGCATTGATCGCGTTCGAGCTTGCCGATCCCGATGCCGCGCTCGAACATCTCGACGCCTTTGCGGACAATAGCCCTCGCCACGCCATCGACATGTTGCTCGCCAAGGCGCAGCTGATGGCGTCGCTCGACCGCTATCCTGAATCTCTCGAGATCTACGACAAAGCGGTGCGATATCGTCCGGACGATGAAGGAACGGTGCTCGGCCGCGCCGAACTCCTGCTCCGTATGGGCCGCCTGGACGATGCGATAACGGCGTACCGGCGTGCGGTAAAGCGCTGGCCCGACAGTCCGCAGTCCCTGAACGCGCTGGGCTACACGCTGGCCGATCGAAGCACGGAATACCGGGAAGCCGAACGACTGATACGCAAGGCACTGAAATACGATCCGGAGAGCCCCGCAATCATTGATAGCCTCGGCTGGGTCCTGCACAAGCGCGGTCACCACGCTGCCGCGCTCGTGGAACTCGAAAAAGCCTATGCGGCGTTCCCGGATCACGAGGTCGCCGCGCATATCGTCGAGGTGCTGGTCGCGCTCGATCGCCGGCCGGAGGCTCGCGTGATGCTCGAGACCGCTCTGGAAAAGGACCCCGACAGCAAGCTGCTCGCCGACGTTCGCGAGCGGCTGTTTCCGGAGTAACGTCGTCGGTGACTGTGAGGCCGCGGCTGTTGTCGGCCCTGATCGCGATCGCGATCGCGGTCGGGGGCGGATGCGCAGCGCCACAGAGCATACTGTTACCGAGCCTCGACAGCTGGGATCGCCGGGTCGCGGTACTATCGACGATCGAGGACTGGGACTTTTCGGGACGCATCGCGGTCAGGACGGATACTGACGGCTTCAACGGCAAGCTGCGCTGGCAGCAGCGCGATACCGAGTATTCGGCGACGGTCAGCGGACCGCTCGGCATCGGCACCGTCCGCGTCGACGGTGACGGCCGGTCGGTGACGCTGACCGACAAGGACGGCGAGCGTACCGAGCTGCTGGATGCCGAGCAGGATCTGCGACTTCGCTACGGATGGACGATCCCGATCGAGAGCCTGCGCTACTGGGCGCTCGGTATTCCGGATCCGGGGCTGCCATATGACAGCGACGTGGATTCCGACGGCCGGCTCGCCTCCCTGAAACAGGGCGGCTGGCAGGTAACTATTTCACGCTATCGCCCTGGCGGCGGCCAGCCGATGCCGAGCCGGCTGACTGCCCTGCACGCCGACGCGCGTGTGCGACTGGTGATCGACGCCTGGGTATTCCGCGACTAGTGGATGCGTCACGCAGCGAGCGCCAACGCAGCGACATCCCGGTCGGTGTGCCAAGCGGCCCCTGAGCGCGTTTGACACCCCCCCGGGCGAACCGCAAAATTGCGCCGCACGCGAACGCTATGCAAATCAGCGTTGGGGCGTAGCCAAGCGGTAAGGCAACGGGTTTTGATCCCGTGATTCGCAGGTTCGAATCCTGCCGCCCCAGCCAACCGAGCTTGAGAGGGGCCGATCGTGGATCTCGCAACTATGGCCATTTTTTCGGGGAACGCGCACCCGAAACTGGCTCACGATATTGCGCGGTGCCTCCACGTGCCGCTGGCGCGCGCGCAAGTCGGGCGCTTCAGCGACGGCGAAATCAATGTGGAGATTCTCGAGAATATCCGGGGTCGCGAGACGTTTATCGTGCAACCGACGTGTCCACCGACGTCGGAAAACCTCATGGAGCTCCTCGTCATGGTGGACGCGGCCAAGCGAGCGTCGGCGGCGCGCATAACGGCAGTCGTTCCGTATTTCGGCTTTGCGCGCCAGGATCGGCGCCCGCGCGCAGCCCGGGTTCCCATAACTGCGAAGCTCGTGGCCAAGCTCATCGGCGCCGCCGGCGTCGATCGGCTGCTGACCGTCGACCTGCACGCAGACCAGATTCAGGGATTTTTCGACATCGCCGTCGATAACGTGTACGCGTCACCGGTGCTCCTCGGAGACGTCTGGAAACACGGTTACAGGGAAATGGTCGTCGTATCGCCGGACGTAGGCGGCGTCGTGCGTGCCCGCGCCCTCGCAAAGCGCCTCGATGATGCAGATCTCGTGATCATCGACAAGCGTCGCGACAAAGCGAACCAGTCCGAAGTGATGAACATCATCGGCGAGGTGGCGGGCAAGAATTGCATCATGATGGATGACATGGTGGATACGGCCGGCACGCTGTGCAACGCTGCCGCGGTGCTGAAGGAAAAGGGCGCGGCAACGGTGCACGCTTATATCACGCATCCTGTATTGTCGGGACCCGCCGTATCGCGAATCGCCGAGTCGCAACTCGACGAGGTCGTCGTTACAGACACGATTCCGCTCAATGAAGAGGCGCGAGCCTGCAAGAAGATCCGGCAGCTGTCGATCGCTGAGCTGCTTGCAGAAACGATGCGGCGGATTTCCGACGAGGAGTCGGTGAGCTCGCTGTACGTCGATTGATTTGCCGTTGACGTCGCGGGTGCGGCCCATGACCGCGCTGAATCGCCCGCATGGCGGGCTCCTACATGCATCCGGGGATTTGGCCACAATTGGGGGACATTCCGCTGTGCGGAATGTCCCCTTGCGTTCCATCCCGACAGATCGCCTGCACGGCGGGCGCTCGCCTTCGAGAATCGTAGGAGCACCGTCCCCGGCGCGAATCGATCGCGGCCGTGCGGCGCCCCTGCAATGCAGGTTTGCCAGGGCGTCCCAGCCGCGATCCGACCCTATTTCGGGTGGCCGAATCGTGGCACTTGCGGTACGCTACGCGCCCCTCACCGGGTCTGGTCGCGGTCCCGGCGGGATCGGCACAAAAAATATCTATCAAAGTCAATTAGATAACGGTGTTCAGTCATGGCTGAGGATTTCGATCTGATCGCGGAATTTCGCGAGGGCGCGGGGAAGGGTGCGAGCCGCCGCCTGCGTCGCCACGGAAAAGTTCCCGCGATTATCTATGGAGGCGGCCGGCCGCCACGGTCAATTTGTTTCGACCACAACAGGGTCTTGAAGGAGCTCGACAGCGAGTCTTTTTATTCGAGTGTCCTGAATATCAAGGTGGGCGAGAACAGCCAGCCCGCGATTCTGAAGGACGTGCAGCGGCATCCGGCGAAACGCCAGATACTCCATCTCGACCTGCAGCGGGTCGTCGAGGATGAAGAGATACGCATGAACGTGCCGATCCATTACCTCGGCGAGGACGTCGCCGTCGGCGTCAAGCAGGGCGGCGGCAAGGTGTCGCACCTGATGACCGACGTCGAAGTCGTGTGCCTGCCGAAGGATCTGCCGGAATACCTCGAAGTCGACGTGTCGCAGCTCGAGCTCGACGAGATGTTGTATTTGTCGGATATCAAGCTGCCGCCGGGCGTCGAGATCCCCGCGCTGGCGCAGGGACCAGAGCAGAATCATCCGATCGTTTCTATTCACATCATCAAGGCACAGCCGATCGAAGAGGAAGAGCTCGAAGAGGCCGTGCCTGCCGAGGCGGAGCCCGGGGAAGCTCCCGAGGAGCCGGCAGCGGAAACCGGCGAGGAAACGCCGGAGGATTGATCGATACGAACTGGCGAGCGAGAAGACCGCCGGACCGGCGGTCTTTTTGTTTTACCATCGCACGACATGACGACGCACCTCAGCATCATCGCCGGGCTCGGTAATCCCGAGGCGCGCTACGAGCGCACGCTGCATAACGTGGGTTTCTGGTTCGTCGACGCGCTCGCCCGCGAATACGGCGGGCGATTTCGCTACTATAGGAAATTCGACGCCGAGGCCTGCCGCATTCGCGTGCGCGGTGACGAAATTTGGCTAGTCAAACCGCAGAGCTACATGAATAGCAGCGGCGGACCGGTAAGGGCGGCGCTCGACTACTATCGGCTGCGGCCCGAGCGCTTGCTCGTCGCGCACGACGAAATTGACCTGCCCCCGGGAACGGTACGCCTAAAAAAGGGCGGTGGGCACGGCGGGCACAACGGGCTTCGGGATGTTATCCGGCACTGCGGTCCGGACTTCATTCGCCTGCGGATCGGCGTCGGGCATCCGGGCGAGAAGAGCCAGGTGACGAACTACGTCTTGAAACGCGGATCCGGAGACGTCGAAGCCGCGGTGGAGGAAAATATCGACGAGGCGATCGCGGTTATTCCGGTCCTAATCGACGATGGCCTGAATGCGGCTATGAAACGGCTGCATACAGCGAGTAACCACTGAATGGCGATTACGTGCGGCATCGTCGGCCTGCCGAACGTCGGCAAGTCGACGTTGTTCAATGCGCTGACCGCGGCTGAGATCCCGGCGGAGAATTACCCGTTCTGCACGATTGACCCGAACGTGGGTGTCGTGCCGGTCCCGGATCCGCGATTGCAGGTGCTTGCGGACATCGTCAGGCCGGAAAAAATTGTCCCGACAACGATGGAGTTCGTCGACATTGCCGGTCTTGTGGCCGGCGCATCGCAGGGCGAAGGTCTCGGCAACAAATTTCTCGCGAATATTCGGGAAACCAACGCCATAGCGCACGTCGTTCGCTGTTTCGAGAATGACGACGTTGCCCACGTGTCGGGTTCGATCAGTCCCGTCGATGACATCGAAACGATCAATACCGAGCTCGCGCTGGCCGACCTCGAATCCGTAGAGAAGCAGCTGTACAAGGCGGAGCGCAACGCCAAAACGAATCAGAAGGACGCACTGTACTTTCGCGATACCGTGAAAAGGATCAAAGAGCACCTCGATGCGGGTCTGCCGGTGCGGACGGTGGATCTCGATAACAATCAGCGTGCCGTACTGCGCGAGCTGCACCTGATCACGGCAAAGCCGGTCATGTATATCGCGAACGTGTCCGAGGATGGATTCGAAAACAACGCCCACCTCGAATCGGTCGAAGCGCTCGCCGGTGTGGAGGCTGCGGAGGTTGTAACGATCTGCGCAGCGATCGAAGCAGAGATCGCGGCGCTCGATGACGCGGACAAGGCGGAGTTTCTGGCAGACCTTGGCTTCGAGGAACCGGGACTCAATCGCGTGATTCGCAGCGCATACCGACTGCTCGGCCTGCAGACGTTTTTTACGGCAGGGCCGAAGGAAGTGCGGGCCTGGACGACGCGCATCGGGGCGACGGCGCTAGAGGCGGCCGGCGAGATTCACACAGACTTTCAGAGGGGATTTATCCGTGCCGAGGTGATCAGCTACCAAGACTACGTCTCCGGCGGCGGTGAACTGGGGGCGAAGGAAGCAGGGCGCCTGCGCCTCGAAGGCAAGGAATACATCGTGCAGGAGGGCGACGTCATACATTTCCGGTTCAACGTCTGACGAGATTTGGCTATGAGAACAGTAGGGGTCCGTCCTTTTGTCCGAAAATCTGGTCTGGTCGCGGCAATCGCGTTCTGCGCGCTGAATGCGCTAGCCGCGCGGGCCGAGATCGCGTCGTCCGAAGTCACCAAGGTAGTCCTGCTCGGCACCGGCACGCCGAACGCCGAGCCCGCTCGTTCCGGTCCGGCTGTTGCTATCGTCGTCCGCGATGCGCCGTACCTCGTAGACGTCGGCCCGGGCATCGTGCGCCGCGCCGCCGCGATGTCACCGACGTGGGGCGGGCCAATGCCCGGGCTCGAGGTGAAAAATCTCGCGATTGCGTTCTTAACGCATTTGCATTCCGACCACACCGCGGGACTGCCGGATCTTTTGCTCACGCCATGGGTGCTCGAACGGGATCGACCGCTCGAGCTGTACGGGCCTGAGGGCATCGAAGAGATGGCGGCACACGTTTTGCAAGCTTACGACGCCGACATTCGCTACAGGCTGTACGGTCTCGAGCCCGCGAACAACCGCGGCTGGAGGATCAATGCGCACGCTGTCAAAGAGGGCGTCGTTTTCGCCGACGACAACGTCAAAGTGGAGGCCTTTGCCGTGCGACACGGCACCTGGCCGGAGGCGTTCGGATACCGTTTCACGACGCCGGACCGTACGATCGTCGTCTCGGGCGATGCCGCTCCCAGCGAGAGTCTTGAACGGTATGCCAGGGGCGCGGATATTCTGATTCACGAAGTCTATTCGGTCGAGGGATTCAAAAAACGCGAGCCTGACTGGCAGCACTATCACCGCACGAATCACACGTCGACGCACGAGCTGGCTGAAATTGCCAGCCGGGCGAATCCGAAGCTGCTCGTGCTGTATCACGTTCTGTTCTGGGGAGCATCCGAGGAGACGGTCCTGCGGGAGATACGCGAAAGATACGCCGGCGATGTCGTTCTCGCCGATGATCTGGACATGTTTTAGCAACCGGTCATCGCCTTGACAGATTACCGGTGCATCCGGACAATTTGCGGCCCGCAGCGAAGCTCCTATCTCTGCCCCGATTCCGGTGATGTAGCTCAGATGGTCAGAGCGGCGGACTCATAACCCGCAGGTCGGTGGTTCAATTCCACCCATCACCACCAACCGCCAAAGGGCGGCCCTCGAAGGGCCGCCCTTTGGCGTTTGCGGGACGGGTGGCTTTGTGACCGATGGTGCCTTCGCTGTTCCGCAAGAGCAGCCCCGATCGCCACCGGTAATCGGTATTTATCGGGGGTACCCTACACAGAACGTGCTGGTCATTGCCGGAATTTGATCGCTGTTTTTGAGTGGGTTCAATTCCACCCATCACCAC
>JBFJOC010000049.1:0-19091 GCA_041617855.1 Woeseiaceae bacterium
CTCGTGGGAGCGGCATCCTGCCGCGACGCACAGACCGAGGGGGACATTCCGTTTCGTCTGGGCAGCTCGCCGGTTTGTTCAGTTTATTCAGCGTCCGGCAGTAAGACATTCTTACGGCCGATACGGAATGTCCCCTTTCCACTCGCGCCTGGAAGGCGCTCCCACAGTAAGGAGTCGTGGGAGCGGCCCATAGTTGCGATATGTCGCCCGCGTGGCAGGCTCCCACATCGTTAAACAGGCTTGATGACGAACAGCAGGTCGCCGACGTTGACCTGCGCGCCGTTCGCCTGGTTGACGCGCACGATTTCGTAGCGCCTGTCGGGCGCGTACATCTCCCGCTCTCCGTTGTAGCTCTCGAGCGCTATCGACGTGAACATCTTCATCGCCTCGATCTGGCACAGCGTCTGCTCAAGGTCGACGCGATCGCCAACGTTGACAAACGGGGGTTCGGACGGCGATGGCGTCGCATAGAAAATACCCGTCTGAGGAGCGAGCACCTTTAGCTCGTCGGATCCCTCGATCTCGATCGACGCATCGCCTGCCGCGCCGCCGGTTCGCTCCATCTCGTCGAGCAACTGCTCGGTGTCGATGCGCTCCAGGAAATCGGGCAGGAAGCCGGTATCGAATTCGCCTTTGTGAAATTCGGGATCGGCAAGGATACGTGTCAGGAGCGGAATGTTCGTGCAGATGCCCTGAATGCGGATGGAACCGAGGTAATGGTGCAACTTCTCGATACCGTCCTGTCGATTGTCACCGTAGGCGATCACCTGCGCGACGAGGCTATCGTAATACGGTGATATCGTCTTGCCGCTCGCAATCGTCGCGATGACCTCAACGTTTTCGACCTCGGGAAAATCGCAGACGGACAGCGTTCCGGGCGTGGGCACGAAATCGATCGTGCCATCCGCATCGTAAGCGCCTTTCTCCGCCGTGATACGGGCTTCGATCGCATAGCCCTGACGCTCGACCTGGAGATGCTCGATGCTCTCACCTTCCGCGATCCGGAACTGCTCGTCGACGATCGAGATTCCCGTCGTCCATTCTGTCACCGGGTGCTCGACCTGCAGGCGCGTGTTCATTTCCATGAAGTACAGCGCATTGTTTTTAAGGTCGTAGATGAACTCGATCGTGCCGGCACCGAGGTAGTCGATCGCGTCGGCAAGCTCGCGCGCATAACGATAGGCATCTTCTTCGAGGTGCACGGGCAGCATGACAGAATCAGACTCCTCGAGCACTTTCTGATTGTTGCGCTGCACGCTGCAGTCGCGTAGCCCGAGTATCTTGGTATTGCCCTGCACGTCGCGCAGGATCTGAACCTCGATGTGCCTGAGCGACTCCACGTACTTTTCCAGATACAGATCGCCACTGCCGAACGCACTCTTCGCCTCTGCAAACACGGTGTTGAATGCGTCCCGAATCTCATCCGGGCTGCGAACGACCTTGATGCCCTTGCCGCCGCCGCCGTGTACGGCCTTGAGCAGCACCGGATAACCAACGGTCTCCGCGACCCGCGCCGTGGCGGCCGCGCTCGTGAGAATGCCGTGGCTGCCCGGCACGACGGGCACGTTGTGCGCGAGGGCCGTGTTGATCGCGTTCGATTTGTTGCCCATGACCGCCATGTTTTTGGCGTAGGGCCCCACGAAATTGATGCGACGTTCGCGGCACGCCCGCGCGAACTCTTCGTTCTCGGACAGGAAGCCGATCCCCGGATGCAGGGCATCGCAGCGCTCACGCCTCGCAATCGCGAACACGCTCATCGCGTTCAGGTAGCTCTCGTCCGGCGTCAGTCCGCCGAGACTCACGGCCTCGTCGCCGTCGCCGAGCTTGTCGACCGCGACCGATTCCATGTCGGGATCGGACTGCACGAGCACAACGGAGAGGCCGCGTCGCTTCGCGACGCGCGTCAGCTTGACCGCGGTGCAGCCGCGCGCGTGGATCAGGAGCCGCGAAATCGGTTTCATGAGCCGGCGATCGTCGACCAGATCGGCCTCGGAGGACGGACGCGCCTTTGGCAGATAGCTGCCCTTGAATACGCGCTCGATGACTTCCTCGACCGTCTCGGTCGGCAGCGGTATCAGCGGATCCGCGTCCCGGAGCTCCTCGTCGAACGCCTCGGCAAACGGGTACTTCACGAGACCGCGCATCGAGCCCTCGACCTGCGACAGGTAATTCGAGACGATGCAGTGCGACGGCAGGAACGACGGCACGACGACGCGCCCGGCGAACGGCATGTTCGTGCCGCTGAAGTAATAGGTCTGCACCATCGGGTGCGTGACGAAGCTCGCCTGCGAGCCGCCCGTGCAGTCGCCGAAGCCGAACACGATCATCGGCAGGTCGTTGTCGCGCACGAAGCGCGTGATTCGGTCGTTTGCGACCGCCATCGCGAACAAAGCACTCGGGCCTTCCTTCGTTTGCATGCCGCCCGAGGAAACGAAGCAGATCACAGGCAGGCGCTGCGCGACGCACTCGGTCAGCAGCCGCGATAGTTTCTCACTGCTCGCCATGTCGAAGGCGCCGGCCTGGAAGTCAACGTTGGAAATAAGTACCCCGACTTTGCTGCGCGGCCCGAATGCGAGCTGCGCGATCCCCGTGACGACCCCGCAGGGCGTCTGGCGCTTGGCGAGCGCCCGCTCGAGCGCCAGGCGAAAGCCCGGAAAGCCGACGGGATCGGCCGTGATCACATTGGCATTGAGTTCCTGAAAGTTTTCGCAATAGCGGTCGCGAATCGCCGCAACGGACGTCAGCTTCTTGCGCTTGTACTTGTCGATGACGCGCTGCACGAGCACGTCGTTGTACGCTATGTCGAGCTGATTCCAGAAGTCCTTGCGCTTTCCGATGCGTCGCGGGCGGATATCGCCGTCGTAGGCCTTCTTACCGGCCTGCGCCTCGAGGAAATTCGGCACCAGATCCTCGAACACGAACGTGATGATGACGAGCAGCGCGTCGGACAGCCGCGTGAACGCGACGCGCTTCCACTCCTCGACTTCCTTCAGGAATACGCCGCGTCCACCGTAGCGCACGAAATAGCGAATCCAGTCGGAGAACTGGTTCGCCTTCGCGGCGAGAAAAGCCCCGGTCTCGTCGACCGCCGAATCGCCCTTGACCTGCTCGGCCGCGGCGGCAAGCGAGCTGTCGAGAAGCTCGTGCAGCGAATGCTCCGAAATCGCGTGGGATTCGCGCGCCTCGTGCGCAATGTCCGCGAAGCCGTTGACGATCGAGTCATACAGCGCGTCGAAAATCATCATATTGACGAACGTGCTCGTCAGCGAATCTTTGAGCCCGGAGTCGAAAATGACGTCGCGCACCGTAATATCGTTGGCCGGAATCGCGTCGACTTCCTCGCTGTCCCGCTCTAGTTTGCGCGTTGCGAGAAGCTCGATTAGCTTGCGAAAGTTGTAGGGCGATCCCGCCTTCCAGCGATTGTAGAGATACAGGCCGATGCTGAACGTCAGCGCCTCGCGCGCCTCCTCGAAGTTCCGCTGCGGCTCACCGAGGAACATAGTTGTCAGTCGGCTGCGTTCCTTGTTCAGGCCTTCCTTTCGCTGCCGATAGGTTTTGAGGTTTTTCGCAAGCTGCTCGTTGTAGACGATGCGGTCGGAATCCTCGAGCCATTGCCTGAACGCCGCCTCGCGCGCATTGCGGGTGCGCGTCTCCAGATCGCCGGTGGGAATTTCGACCTTGGCCAGCCGGCCATAGGTCTCGATCGTCGAGGTTCGAATTCGCCGTCGCAGTCCGACGTAGCGAAGATGCCGCATGCCGAGCCCGAACACGTCTGGCACCGCGCGCCGCGCATCCGCAAACGAGAACGCCGTGAGCGCTTTGATCTTTTCGAGCTCCGGCGGCGGAGTCAGGTAGCGGGCAACCGCGCGATCGTATTGGCGCAGCACCATAGGTTCCTGTGCAGCGAAGTTCCGCGACGCCTGTTCAATCGACTCGATGGCACTGCAAATCGCGGACTGGAGGGCCGCAACATTGGGTTCCCTGTCCTCGGGCGCGTAGTCGATTACGCCGTCGACGACTCCCTTCGCCTGCAGCTCGTAGGACGACAGGCCGACATAGCGGGCGCACTCCTGCCATGACAGGTTGAATTTACGGGCGATGCTCGCGAGACCTTTCGGCTGAATCGTATTGAAGACGCCGGTGCGGACGCAGAGCAGCACGTTTGTCGCGGCGAGCGGTATCGCTCCGCCCGAATAACCAAGGCCGTAGACGATGCCCACCGTCGCAACGGGCAGGTTGCACATTTCGGCAAGCAGCCTAGAAATCGAATGCGCCTGGTTCTTGCTGTTTGCATCGGCGCCCGCGTCGGCACCCGGCGTATCCATGAACGTCACGACGGGCAGCGACATGTCGCCGAAATCGCGAACAAGCGCCGCTGCCTGGTTGTGATGCTCGGGCCCCCAGACGCCGTTGTTGACGTAGCGGTTTTGCACCAGGAAGCCGATTCGCCGTGGCCCGGAGTCGAATGCCAGCTCGATCTCGGCGGCGTACAGCGGACCGTTCAGCGTCTCTACGATGACCCTGCCCTGCAGCCGGTTGACGACCTCCTTCGCGCTCAGGCGAGTGGGCGCCTCGGCCGGCTCCAGCGCCTCGGCTACGTAGCGGTCGACGTCGAGCTTCTGGAGCTCGCGCGCCCGCGCCCGGCACAGCTCCGGCGTCAGCAGTCCCTCGAGCGGCGTGCTGACGCTCGGCGGCCTGTTACCGGGAAACTTGGAATAGTCGCGAGCATCGTGCTCGGCCTTGTCGAACATCTCGTCCGGCAGCCAGCGCGCCGCCTTCTTAGGGTCGGCGTCGTTCATCGCGATTTTTTGTGGCGTCCCCAATTGTCCTTGTTGTTCTTGCGCTTTAGCGACGCATTGTACGGAAATTCAGCCGCTTATTGCGGTTTTTGGGGATCTAAGGGGACATTCCTCATTTTCCATGACCGCCTCGCTCGGAATTGGGGACATTCCTCATTCTCTGCGACACAGGACTATCTACGCCTGCTGGTCATGGCGAATGAGGAATGTCCCCGGACTATCAGTGGCTGTCCTCGACGACGTTCAGCAAAATCCCATGCTCGAGATAGGCTTTTGCCCCGGCCAGCACAAGCGCGAAGCCGCTCGTCGAGTCGATCGCCCGGGCAAGCTGCGCATCGCCGTCGCCGGGAAAGCCGTCGTTGACGACCGTCACAAAGGTCGCGTCTGGGGATCGGGATTCGAACGTCCACTCGACGGTGGACGCGTCTTCGGGATTCGACTGCCATTCGATGCGGATTCGACGGTTGGTTTCAATCGCCGTTACCCTTACGTCGACCACGAGCTCGTATTTGTCCCAGAACCACTGGACGTCCGTATTTTCGTCGAGGCGGCCCGAGCCCCTGTCGAACCAGAACTGCGTCGTCGTTGCCGGATCGACGAAGGCTTCGAAAACCTCCGCGACGGGGACACGGATCAGCAGGCCTGTTTGCGCCACTGGCGGCTTGTTTATTCTCATTGCTCTCCCCGGTCTGAAATATACGGCACATCGCGCCGGTCTGACTCAATTCTACTGCCAAGCGGCGAGCACGTAACCGTCATGCGGACATTTCTCCAGCTGGCCTTATTCCTGGCAATCACCGCTGGACCTGCCGTGGCGGAAACGGCGCGTTCGCCGGACTGGTCGCTGCTAACGGCCGGGGGTGACACGTTGCAGCTGAGCGACGAGGTTCGCAGACAGCCGGTCCTGCTGTTCTTCTGGGCGACCTGGTGCCCGTACTGCAAGGCGCTGATGCCGCACCTGCAAAGCATCCGTCTCGAATATGGCGGCCGCGTAAACATCCTCGCCGTGCATTTCCGCGACGATAACGATCCGGTCGCGTTCGTCAACGACGCGGGATACGACTTCACGGTGCTGCCGGGCGGCGACGACATTGCAAAGCTCTACGGCATCTGGGCCACGCCGGGCATTTTGATCGTCGATGCCGATATGACCGTTCGATTCGACTTGCGCAAGCTACCCGAGCGCGAGCTGCCAACGAGCGACAAACCGCCGAGTCACGGCCGGAAAGCAGCCTACCGCGCTCCGTACTGGGCCGCCGAGATCAGGAAGGCGCTCGACGCGGTGCTCGCCGGAAAATAACAAACGGATGAACGGGGACATTTGGGGACATTCCTCATTATCCACCGCGTGAAAAGGGGACATTCCGTCACGGGAATGTCCCTTTTTGCGTATTGCAGAAAATAAGGAATGTCCCCGGCCACCTGACGCTCGTGCAATCGTCAGGTTTATTTTTTATCCGGCATCGTGAACAATATGATGGCCGTCCTGCTTCAATCTTCAAATGCAAATCAAGATCAACGGCAAAGCCCACGACGTCACCGTCGAGCCCGACATGCCCCTCCTCTGGTTCCTGCGTGACGAGCTGGGCATGACCGGACCCAAGTTCGGTTGCGGCATCGCGATGTGCGGCGCTTGCACCGTGCTCATCGACGGTCAGCCCATGCGCTCGTGCTCGCTCCCGGTCAGCGCCGTCCGCGGTGCCGTAACGACGATCGAAGGCCTCGGCACGCCCGATGCGATGCACGCGGTGCAGCAGGCCTGGGTCGAGCATCAGGTCGCCCAGTGCGGCTACTGCCAGTCGGGACAAATCATGTCCGCCGCGGCGCTCATCGAGCGCACGGCTGATCCGACCGATGCCGACATCGACCGGGCGATGGCCGGGAATCTCTGCCGCTGCGGCACGTACCCGCGGATCCGTGCCGCGATCAAGACGGCCGCAGCCCGGCTGCGGGAGGCCTGAGCGATGGGGCGTGCCGCAACGATCACGCGCCGTACCTTGCTGATCGGTTCGGTCGCCGTTGCGGGCGGCGTCGCAATCGGCTACTGGCGCTACAGGACGCCGTACCCGAATCCGCTTGCGGACAATCTGCCGGACGGCGCCACTGCGTTAACGCCTTACGTTCGTATCGATCAGGCGGGCATCACGATCATCGCGCCGCGCGCCGAGATGGGACAGGGTGTGCACACGACGCTCGCCGCTCTCGTAGCCGAGGAATTGGACGTCGCTCTCGACGATGTTAGCGTCGAGCATGGCCCGGCATCGAAGGCGTATTTCAATGCGGCAATGTTCGAGGAGGGCATACCGCGACCTTCGACGGACGAAGGGTGGCTAGCGCGGAACATGCGCGCGTTCTCGCGCGTTCCCGCCAAGTTTCTCGGCATGCAGATCACCGGCGGATCGTCGTCGACGCCCGACGGCTTTATCAAGATGCGCAAGGCCGGCGCGGCTGCGCGGCAGATGCTGCTGGCGGCCGCTGCGGCGCGCCTCGACGTGGAAGTTTCGAGACTGCGTACCGACAGCGGCGCCGTCGTCGCGCCGGACGAAACGCGCATCCCGTACACGGACCTCGCCGCAGCTGCGGCAGACTTCAATCCGCCGCGGGATCCCGAACTCAAGCCACGCTCCCGGTGGCGCCTGCTCGGCAAGTCTCTGCCGCGCGTGGACGCCGTCGCGAAGTCCACCGGCACCGCGGAGTACGCGATCGACGTTCGCCTGCCCGGCATGCGCTACGCGGCCGCCAGAATGAACCCGAAGCTCGGGGGCGCATTGAAGTCCTTTGACGCATCCACAGCTGAGGCGATGCCGGGTGTCGAGAGAATCGTGCCGCTCGAGGGCGGCGTCGCCGTGGTTGCCACCAACACCTGGTATGCCGTCAAGGCCGCTGATGCGATTCGCTTCGACTGGGGCGATGCGCCCTATCCGAAGTCCACGGACGAGATGCTCGCAAACATCGAGGCCTCGTTCAACGAGGAGCACCGGGACAGCCGTTTTCGCAATGACGGCGACATCGACACGGCGCTGATCGAGGCGGATGTGGTGGAGGCGGAATATCGCGTGCCATTCCTGGCCCACGCGACCATGGAGCCGATGAATGCCACCGCGCTGCTCGAGAACGGGCGGCTCGACGTATGGGTCGGCACGCAAGGCCCGACGCTCGTGCAGGACGCGGCCGTGCGGATCACAGGCCTCGAGCCCGAAAACGTGCACGTCCACACGCCGTTCATGGGCGGGGGCTTCGGGCGCCGCGCCGAGACCGACATCGCCGAGCAGGCAATTGAAATCGCGCGGGCGATGGCGGGCACGCCGGTCAAGCTGACCTGGACTCGCGAAGAGGACATGACGCACGACGTCTATCGGCCCGCCGCGATCGCACGGTTCCGCGGCGCGATCGCCGACGGCCTGCCGAGCGCGTTCGACCTGGAGCTGGCGACGCTGTCCGTGTTCGAGTCTCAAATGGGGCGAATCGGCATGTCGATGCCGGGACCCGACGTATCGATCGTGCAGGCCGCCTGGGATCAGCCCTACGCGATACCGAACTATCGAGTCACCGGCTACCGCACGCCGGTGATGCTGCCCGTCGGATCCTGGCGCTCCGTCGGCGCATCGCAAAACGGCTTTTTCCACGAGTGCATCATGGACGAGCTGGCGCTTGCCGCAGGCGTCGATCCGATCGAGATGCGGCTGCGACTGATCGAGCACGGGCCGAGCCGCAAGGTCGTGGAGGCGGTTGCGGAAATGTCCGACTGGGGCGCCGAGCTGCCGGCGGGCCACGGACGCGGCATAGCGTTCGTGCTGTCATTCGGCGTGCCGGTTGCGGAGGTCATCGAGGTCGCCGCAACGGCAAACGGGCTGCGGCTGGTCAATGCCTGGGCAGCCGTCGACGTCGGCACGGCGCTGGACCCGGGCATCATCGAGTCGCAGGTGCAGTCCGGCATCAATTTCGGGCTCGCCGCGGCGATCATGGGCGAGATCGAGGTGCGCGACGGCCAGGTTCAGCAGGACAACTTCCACGCCTACGATGCCATCCGCATCAACCAGGCGCCGCCGATTTCGGTGCGGATTCTCGAGAACGGCGCACGAATCCGCGGCATTGGCGAACCGGGACTGCCGCCGGCCGCGCCCGCCCTCGGCAATGCGATCTATGCCGCGACCGGCAGGCGCATTCGCGAGCTGCCGTTCGCGAAGCACGTCCGGTTTACCTGACCTCGGTGTCGCGGCTGGGTCGCTCTCGCACATCCCTGTGCTTCGCGGCATAAGGACCTCCTGTCCAAAATGCCGCTCCCATGCAATATGTTTTATGGGAGCCCGCCATGCGGGCGTTTCGCGGCTGGAAGCCGCTCCCACGACACATGAATTGTGGGAGCCCGCCATGCGGGCGTTTCGCGGCTGGAAGCCGCTCCCACGACACATGAATTGTGGGAGCCCGCCATGCGGGCGATCAATCGCGGCTGGGTCGCTCTCGCACATCCCTGTGCTTCGCGGCATAAGGACCTCCTGTCCAAAATGCCGCTCCCACGAATCCTAACTTGTGGGAGCGCCATCCCTGGCGCAACGGATGCATCTCAGTCCCGCTCCGCAGCGACCAGCCGCTTGACGAAATCTCCGATCGTCACGCGCGACAGGTCCCGAAACTCGCCCGCATCGAAAAAGGAGCCACTGCACTCGCTGCAGGTCTCGTACCAGATGTGCTGCTGCTTCGCATCCGCCTGGCGCCGCATCTTGCCGCCGCAACGCGGGCACCGGTATTGATCGACGGCGTTCAATTCTCTGCCGACCCAACCGCTTCCGGTATCGAGCGCGGCAGCCGCAGCCTTGTCGCGCAGGAGCTCGACTTCCCCGGCGTCGAACCAAATTCCCTCGCACGCCGTGCAGCGATCGATCTCGACGCCGTCGTAGTCGATCTGCGCCATGGCGACGCCACACTTCGGGCAGCGCATGGCTCCGGACCAGAAAACGCCTGCCTCGCCACCGCTCAGTCCGAGCGTGTGCTTCGGAACGGCATGACGGCCCGGTGCCCCGGATGCCTCGTGCCGGTGCCTGTGAAAGAACAGCATGAAGATCATCAGCCCGGCGAACAGGCCCAGGACCAGGTAATTCTCCACGTAGGTGGACCGCTCCGCGACCATCCCGTAGATCTTGGAGCCGGCGGAATGGCCGAGATTAGCGACGGACATGTAAATTGCGAACTGCGTGGCCGAGCTGTTGCTGGAACAGATCGCCATTGCTAGTGCGATCGAACACACCATGACGACAGGCAACAGCGCGATCCAGATCGACAGCATGATGCGAACATAGGTCGTGTCGACCCACAGGTGCTGCGTTTGTGCCAGCATCAACGCATGCAACCCGACCAGCGCTGCCGTCAGCAGCAGCATGCGTTTCGCACCGAAGCGGTCGATGATCGGTCCCAGCGACAGCGCGATGCCGGCGCCAATCAGGCCCATCATGGCCACGAGCTGCGACCACTCCGGCGTCGTGTAGCCGAACAGCTTTACGGCAGCGATTGGCATGAGCGCCTGCCCGTAGCCGTAAACCAGGCCGTCGAACAACATGATGATCATCACGATGACGCTCGTGCGCGTCCACAGTACGTCGTTTATGCCACGGAAGACAGCGCCGAACGAATTACCCGGCTGGTGCTTCGAGGCCGCGGTGCCCGACGTCCACGGCAGTTTGCGTTCGCCCTCGCGTTCGAGGACGAACACGAACGCGAGGAGAACCGCAGCGGCCACCGAAGCCCCAACGATCGCTGTAACCTTCAGCCCGACGGTGACAAGCAGCACACCCGATACCGCGGACGTGACGCCCCAGCCAACCGCCTTGCCGAAACTCATAAATGCGTTCAGGCGGCCCTGCTCCCGGATTGGGGTCAGATCGATCGACATGCCGTCGACGGCGACGTCCTGCGTCGCCGCGAAGCTGTTGACCAGAACGCCGATCAGCATGAGTAGCCCAATCTGATCTGCGGGCTGCTCTACGAGCATCAGCGACAGCAGCGACAATGACAGCCCGAGCTGGGCCGCGAGAACCCAGGGCCGTCGCCGGCCCATCGGCAGGAATTCGTAGCGGTCCATGAACGGGCCGGTAACAAGCTTGAAGGCCCAGGGAAGGACGATTACTGCGAGATAAGAGCCGATATCAGCCGCGGAGACGC
Source organism: Woeseiaceae bacterium (assembly GCA_041617855.1). Taxonomy (GTDB): domain Bacteria; phylum Pseudomonadota; class Gammaproteobacteria; order Steroidobacterales; family Woeseiaceae; genus UBA1847. Next base: position 10,956 of record JBFJOC010000049.1, read on the forward strand.
CCTGACTGGCCAGCCATGCGGGCAGCGCAATGCCGAGCAGGCCCTGCGGTATGCCCTGCGCAAAGTACATCATCGATCCGGCGATATAGCGGACGCGTGAGCTGTCGGCGAGTACGAATCTGGCGGCCATTGTTGTTCCTTATTGTCCGGCCCAAGCGGATTCTATTAATCATATACTTTGCCGCGGGCCTGGGGGAGCTCGCTGCAGGACGCCGCTCCTACGCGTGGGAGGCCGCCATGCGGGCGATCAATCGCGGCACGGTTACTCTCGCACATCCCTGTGCTTCAGACGTAAGGACTTCCTGTCCAAAATGCCGCTCCTTCAAATATTTTTCGTAAAAGCGCCGCCCCCGGCGCGATACACCAACGACCGTTAGCCCGTTTTTCACAGATAATCTTTTACAAGCTCCTCGGACACGTCCCACAGTTTTCGCGCCAACCCCGTGTCCTGCATTTGCGCGCTCGGTTCTTCGGGATTGCAATCGACGAAATAGTAGCCGCTGACGCCCGCGAGCACGGGATCGGCTGCCACGTAGCAGATCGTCGCGGCACCCTGTGCCGGCGTCTTGCGCGGCCGCGTACTGCGGCGCGCCGCGTTGCGAAAGATGTTCGTCTCGACGCTGCCCGGGTGCACGCAGTTCGAGGTTGCATTCGTATCCGCGAGGTGGCGTGCAAGCTCCAGCGAAAACAGGCCGTTCGCGAGCTTCGAGTGCCCGTATGCCGAGAACGTCCAGCTGGCGCCCGACAGGTCGTCGAAGCGAATGCCGTCGCCGGGCGCCTGGCGGTGTGAACGGCTGCCGACCACCACGACGCGACTCGCCGGCGCGCCGACGATCCGATCCATGAGTCGTCTGGTGAGCAGGAAGTGGCCCAGATGATTGACGACGAAATGCAGCTCGAGATCGTTCACCTGGCACTTGTCGCGAAACAGAATGCCCGCGTTCAGGACCACGATGTCGAGCGGCACCTGCATTGACCGTACTGCCTCTGCGCAGCCGACGACCGAGTCGAAGTCGGCCAACTCGAGGACGAGCGGCGTGCAGCGGCCGGCAACGCTGTCGCATGCGGTCCGGCCTTTCTCGGGACTTCGTGCGGTGCCCAGCACGTGCGCGCCGCGGAGCGCAAGCACCCGCATCGTCTCGTAGCCGATGCCGGAATTGCAGCCGGTGATGAGCGCGGTCTTGCCAGCGAGATCGACACCCTCGGTTACCTCCTCGGCGGTACGGGACGCGCAGAAGACGCTGCGATGGACATCGTCGGCGTATCCGGCAATCGCTGTCCGGAACGGATCGAGCGACATCCCGAGCGCACCGTAGATGAACGTCCGGCGATTGACGTAGCGCATAATTTACCGCCCATAGTTATCTTGCTGTCCACAGTATACGCTGCGCCGTGGGGCACGGTATGCATCCTGTATACTCGGGACCTCTCGATCGAGCCGTCGGACTCAGCCTGTGGCAATTGCGCTGTCGCTGCGCGTAATCTTTCGCAATTCATTGTCGCCGTTTCTGCCTGCAGGCTTCTCTGAGCTCACGCCGTCTTATGCCGTTTGCCTGCCGGCCTCAACTGCTTTTACCCCCGAAGGCGAGGCGTTTCCCGGCACGACGGTCGGCATCGTCTCAATCCGGGATTAGCGTTGCCGGCGCGCATCGAGCAAGGCGCCGGCAAACCGGCCTCAGCCAGAGAGGCTGCGGCGCTGCATTTCCGCAATTTCATCCAGCGTAGCAACGAGCTGCACGCCAGCTACCTCGACGATCCCGACGTGCTCGAACAATACGACCGTTTCACGCGTTGGCAGATGGCGTACCTGCTGAAATTTTTTCGCGATCTCCACGATCGTCCGGGCTATGCCGAGGCGATTGACTTCACGATTAGCGACCTTGCCGGCGTAGGGATCAGCGATCGCGACCGTGATCTCGAGCGCGCGGCCCTGGCGATCACGCGAATGCTGCCGCGCACGGCGCTCGAGACGGTCGCAGCCGCGGCCGAGCTGAACGCTCGCGTGCTGGAGACCAACCTCGGCATCTTTCGCCGTCTCTTAAGAAACGGAAATCTTCCCGCCGAAATCACGGATCGTGCCTACTGCGTCGCATGTCGGGAGGGCAGCACGCTCCACGAATGCGTCGAGCTCGTGCGCCTCGCTACCAATCTCGGCAGGACGCTGAAGATCCTTGTCCGTGTGCCGCTGCTGGGTGCGATGCTGCGGGCGATGCGTGGACCTGCGCATGCGGCGGGGTTCGGGGCCCTGCAGGAATTCCTGGAGGGTGGCTATACCACGTTCAGACAGATTCCGGACATCGATCATTTTCTCATAGAGATTGACACGCGCATGACCGACGTCTTCACGATAATTTTCACACAGCTGCTGGATGAGCTCGACTGAAAGATAATGTAAAGGGATCGAACCGGATTATCGGCTGAAAAATCGATTCGGCCCGATATTCCCTACGGTACGGCTACTTTTAGTAGCCGAGGGCGTCAGCCGGGCTCCGACTCGGCGCCGGCGACAGTACGTAACAGTCCGCGGAATGCGCGTGTTGCCGTGCTCTTGCCCTGCACGACCTGATAAACCTCCTCGGCTATCGGCATGCGCACGCCGTGCTTTTCTGCGAGCGCCATGACAGCCGGCGCGCTCTTGACCCCCTCGGCCACCATGAACATCTCGTCGGTGATTTCCTTGATCGAGCGTCCGCGACCCAACTCGAAGCCGACCGTGCGGTTGCGGCTCTGTGCGCTCGTGCACGTTGCGATGAGATCGCCGGTTCCCGCGAGTCCGGCGAACGTCGGCGGCTCGCCGCCCATCGCAACGCCCAGCCGCGTAATCTCCGCGAGGCCGCGCGTGATGACGGCCGCCCGTGTATTCTCGCCGGCGCCCTGACCGTCGCCCATGCCTGCGGCGATCGCGATGATGTTCTTCAGCACGCCGCCGAGCTCGCAGCCTATGACATCGTGATTCGTGTAGACGCGGAAGAGGCCGCTGTGAAACAGCTTCTGCAGCTCGGTGACGATAACGTCGTCGTCCATCGCGATGACGCTCGCTGCCGCGAAGCCGGCCATGATTTCCCGGGCGAGGTTCGGCCCGGTCAGCACACCGGCGGGGTGTCCGGGCAGCACTTCGTTGATGAGCTCCGTCATGCGCTTGCCGGAGCTCAGCTCGAGACCTTTGCTCAGGCTGATAATCGGAACCCAGGGACGTACGTGCGGCCGGATCTGCTCGAGCACGCCCCTGAACGACTGCGACGGGATGGCCATGACGATCACGTCCATCGGCGCAACGGCGGCCTCCATGTCGGTCGTGGCCCGCAGGCGCTTCGGCAACGCCGCTCCGGGAAGGTACTTCTCGTTCGTGTGCCTCGTGTTGATTTCGTCGACCGTGTCCGGATCTCGCGCCCACAGCGTAATCGGCGCATTTCTAGCGATTAACGCCGCTACGGTCGTGCCCCAGGAGCCGCCACCGAGCAATCCTGCTTTAAGTTCCATGTTGTCCTCTCATCGCCGCCCTGCGACTTGTTCTTCTTTTTGCGATACGTACGCGGTTTTGGCGCAACCCGTCAGCCCGTGCGGGTTCTCGCCGCGCCCTTTTTGGCCCGCTTCTTCCTGCCTGCGGCCGGCTGCTTCGCAGCCTGCGCCGCCTTGAGCAGCTCTTCGAACGATTCCCTGAGACAGTCGATGAAAAAGGCGATGTCCGGCATGATCTCGCGCGTCGACGTGACGCCGAACGTGATCTCACCGTTATAGCTCGGCGTCGCGATGAACAGTCCCATACCGTTGTTCAGCGGCGCCATAGCAAAGTTCGCGATCTGCAGCGCACCGTTCATATACATCGGCACCTGCGGGCCCGGCACGTTGGATATGAACAAATTGCAGACGCGCGGGCCCGTCCCGACCCTCGACACGAGCCGGCCCGCGAGCGCCTGCGTCGCGGAAGGAACATGACGAGTCAGGTCCGTCATGAGCCGAGCCGAAATTCCCGATTTCGCCTCCTTGGTCTGGCGCGTCGACTCGCGTATCGCCGACAACCGTTCGAGCGTGTCTTCGACATTGGTATGAATCGACGTCGTCATCGCCGTGATGTTGTTTCCAGGCGCCTCGTCGGTGGCCCCCGGCCTGCGGGCGTTGATCGGCACCCAGGCGACGAGCGGCTCGTCCGGCAATTCGCCGCGGGCCGCGAGGTACTTGCGCAATCCACCGGCACACACCGCTAACACAACGTCATTGATGGTCGCACCGGACACGGCCTGCCGGATCTGCTTGAAACCCGCCAACGGAAACCGCAACCCGTCGAACATCTTGTGCGGTGACACCTCGCGATTGAAGCGCGTTCTCGGTACGTCCGAACGGTCGTCCCCATTCGACGTCCAGTTTTTCTTGAGTGCGTCGAACACGACGGGCGTCGCCCGGACCAGCATTGTGCCCATACGCACCGGCGACGTGGCGTTCGCGATGGCGCCCCGCCTGAGCATCGTTAAAAGCGAAGGCTCATCGTAAATATTCGTGTCGATAGACGAAATGTCGATGGCCGGCGTGCCGTTTGCATCGATGTCCATTAGTGCCGCGAAAAAGCGGCCTGCCGATGCGCCGTCAACCGCGACATGGTGAATCTTCGTGGCGAGAGCGTAGCTGCCCTTCGGTATGCCCTCGACGTTGTCGAGCCCCTCGACGACGTACATCTCCCACGGCGGCCGATTCATATCCAGCGGCCGCGAGTGGTAGCGCGCCATGTGAATGCACAGCTGGCGCCAGTCACCCGGATGCGGAAGCCGTGCGTGCCGCATGTGGTATTCGAGGTCGAAAAATTCATCGTCCACCCAATACGGATAGTCGAGCTCCAGCGGCACGCGAACGACTCGTCGCTTGAACAACGGAGACGTATGCAACCGGCTCTCGACATGCGCAATGATGTCCTTGAAGCGGACTTCGCCAACCGGTGCCGTCGACGGATCGAAAATTCCGAACCCGGTAACGTGGGTCAGATTGTTACCGGTCTCCATGTAAAGAAACGCGGCATCCTGAGCTTTCAGCTGTTGCAACAATTGCCTCTCCCTTGAAATCAACCGGCTACGTTCGCGCGATCATTCACGCCGCGACCGCAGCCAGCGAGCGTATTCGCGTTATTCGCCGGGATAATTCTGCGAAGTCTGCCGCGGCGAGGCGGCGGAGCTTTACGTTCGCTCGGGTTCCCGCCTGCGTCAATCCCATATGACTGAGCTGCCGATAGCCGTTTGTGAACAGCACCTTGGAGATCGATGCGTTATTGGTGATTCTGCGCTGCAGATAATGTTGCTGCCCCACCTCGAGACTCCGGGACACGCACGCTTTTTCGTCGATGCCTTGTTCAGGCTCTAGAGCCTGGACGATATCGGCTACGACACCGTACGCCTCGACATACGGCAACAGCGTCGCGTGTGCGACAAGCGGCCGCATACTCGAGAGAAACGCTGTGGCCGATTCGGCGCCGGCGGCAATCCGTGCCTCCCAATCCGGCGCATACTTTCGCAACTCGTCCTCGAGCTGCAGGCGAAATTCCGCCCTCGATGCATAAAAGAACTCGAATTTGAAGAGGTCGCGCAAGCGGTCTGTCTCCTGCCAGAAAGCGTCGACGTTGCTGGTGCCATCCAGATCGGCAGCACCGGCAAGGGCGATTTCCAGGATCGCCTTGTTGACGAAATAATGGACGATCGTATTTCGATAATAGCCTGCCGACGCGTAGCCGTCCTCCGGAATTCCGTAAACGGTCTCGAGGCCTTCGTCGTAGCGCATGATGAGACCCCGATCGATCGTCATGCGGGCGAGCCTCACGAGCCGCCGGTCCCGGCCCTCCTCGAAATAGTCGGTCATCCGAACGTTGCGCGCCCTGAGCCAGTCGAACAGCGAGCGGACCGCATCGCGAAACTCGCCGAACGTCAGTGCCCTCGGCGCCGCGCCGAGCAGCGCCATGCAGGCCAGCGATGCGAACGTGACGGGCGTGACGTCGTTGACCCGGACGGCGACCTCGAACGCTATCTTGGGGACGTCGACGTCGTTCACATGCGGCACGGGTCCCGCAACGACGACCGGTTCGCAGAAGTCGAGGTACACACGGCCTTTCGGCGCCCTGAGCTTTTTAATGTAGCCGAGAAACCAGCTCAGGCTTTCCGGCCGCTTCGACGCCCCGGCCTGCTCCAGCGCATATTCTTGAACCTCGCCGATCAGGTCATAGCTGATCGATACCGGAATGAAGCTCAGGTCCGAGGCCCCGGTCGCATGCGCGGCTTCGAGGACATATTTGATCATGCCGTAGCGCGGCGGCATCAGTTTCCCCACCCGCGACCGGGTGCCTTCGAAGGCCCAGCTGAACGGGAACCGCTTTTCCATCAGGTAGCCGAGGTAGTGCCGGAGTACCAGCTTGTATACCGGGTTGTCCGCGAACGTGCGGCGTATGTAGATCACGCCGGAGCGTCGGCCGAGCATGCCGAGACCGAAAAACGCCATGTTGATGCCGCCGAAGGAGTGGGGTGCCGGAAGATCATTCTCGTAAAGTATGGAAAGGACAGCCATGCCATCGACGTGGGATTTATGCGACCACAGTAAGGCCGTCGGGTACTCGCGCATGATGGCGCGCGTTCGCTCGATAGCCTCGACGTCCGTCACGATGTCTTTTTCGTAACCCAGCGAAACCAGCCAGCGAGTGACGGCCCCCATCCAGTCGATGAAAAACGAGCTGGGCTGGGCGATCATCTCCTTCATATAGCGGTCCGCTTCGTCACGGAGTTCCGCGATGGGTCGACCAAGCTCCGTAGCGAGTTTATCGAGTGCGTCGTTGAAATCCGGGCTCGCGCGCAGGCTCTCGGCGACATACCGGGGCACCTTGTAGCGATTTCCCTGCAGGCGCCGCTCGGCGACGTCGAGCGCGACGCCGGCCTGACGGAGGACGAATGCCGCAAACGCTTCCCGGGACTCGGCGTCGTCATCCGTAACGGCCTGCTGTTCGAAGCGCGCCCGCAGCTCGTCCAGCGTTGCGGAGGCACCGGCAATGCACTGCGCTCGCTTCGGATCGAGCTTCAGAATGGCGTGCGCTGCGAATCGCCCGGGATGCCGCGCATCGCCAAGGAATAGGTCCCGCAGGCGCGGCGTGCTCGCGCGCGCCGATTCACGCGGCAACCACACCACACGAGCGGGAACGACGCGTGTCTGCCCGGCGCCATCGAGCTTATCCGGCAGTCCGCCGAGCTGCGGGCGCCCCTTGACGCCGAACAGTATGGGCAGCGCGACCGTGTCCGCGGACTCCGACTCACGAGCCGAAGCGTCACGGTGCGACCGGAGCCAGCTCTCGAGCAGTTCCTGCTCGACGCCGTGGCTTGCATCCAGAAGAAAGAGCACGGGGCCGTCCGGCGGATCAGGCCACGGATTCGATCCTGGATCGGCTTGCTCTGCCACGCGAGGATCTCAGCCGGTATCCCGCCTCGGGCTCTTCCCTTTGCCGGCGGCGGCGCGTTCTTTCCCGGGCTTCTTCCGCCCCTTGGCAACCCGTTTCTTCGCGGGCCGCTGCGGTCCCTTGGCCGCCCGTTTGGGCGGGGGAGTCTTACGCTCGGCGGGAGCCTCGGCCTGCCGCTGCCCCAGCGCGCTTAGGTACATGGCGCGTACTTCCGCAACGTGGTCGTCCAGCGTTGCGCGTTTCCAGGCGCTCGTGTCGATGGGCGGCAGCACTTCGACCTCGACGGTTGCGCGGCGATACACGAATTCGCCCTTTGGCGCCACGTCGATAGCGTTGTGAATGACGATAGGAACGATTGGCACGCCGGCCTGCATTGCGAGGTGAAACGCCCCTTTCTTGAACGGACCAATCTTCGGCGATAGGGCCCGCGTTCCCTCCGGGGCAATGAGCACCGACTTCTTCTGCGTCCGGATGATCTCGACCAGCGGCTTCATTGTCTCGATCGCGCTGGCCGTATCGTCGCGATCGATCAGCACCGAGCCGCCGAACTCGGCGATTGTCTTCATCACCGGGAACCTGCCGATTTCCGCCTTGCCGACGCTGGCGATGTCCTTCCGCAGGAGTTTCGTCGTAATGATCACGTCGGCCTTGCTCTGGTGGTTGAAAATGAACACGGCCGGGCGTTGCTCCCAGAGATAGCGTTCGCCCCTGACGTTCATTTC
>JBFJOC010000050.1:0-18450 GCA_041617855.1 Woeseiaceae bacterium
CCTCGGTCAGTCCGATATTGCCGTCGATATAGGGCTGCACCGCCGTCTGGTGCACGGCATTGATCACCGGCGCCATGACGAAAAACGTGAGGAACAGTGCGATTCCGAGCAGCACCTGGTTCGGCGGCGTCTGTGCCGTACCGAGCGCCTGGCGCAGAATCGACAATACGATGACTACACGCACGAATGCGCTCATGGACAGGACCAGCGCCGGAAGCAGCGTCAGCAGCGTCATCAGCACCAGGATCTGGATGCTCAATGAAAACGACCCGCCTTCCGCGGCGTCGGCAACGAGCGCCAGCGGCTCCTGCGCGATCACGCTGCCGGAAGCGAAGCACAGGATTAAAGCAGCGAAGCGATGCATCACCGTCTCATTTGCCGGATTGCCGACTTCAAGCGGCCGGCGAACCCGGACACTTCCGCCAGCGCTCGTTTATCGACGACCGGCACGTCGAACACGTGCAATGTGCGCACATCGGACGCGGTCAGGCCGATCAGCAGCTGCAGGCCGGCGACTTCCACGATGAGCAGGCGTTCCTTGCTCCCCAGTGCCCGGCTTGCCACGATGCTGATTGCGTCGCCCTGACCGCCGCCAAGGGCCTTGCTGCGTGAGTAAAGCCAGCCGAGCGCGACGATCGTGCCGAGGACGACGAGCAGGCTGGCCGCAAAGCCCAGCAGCTCGGTACCGTCAAAGGGGGGCGCATTCATCCGTCTAGCCCAGTTTTTCGATGCGCTCGAGAGGACTGACGACGTCGGTCAGCCGGACACCGAAGCGATCGTCGACCACGACGATCTCGCCATGCGCGACGAGGGTCCCGTTGACGAGGATGTCCATCGGTTCGCTCGCTTCCCGGTCGAGCGCCACGACCGAGCCCTCGACCAGTTTCACGAGATCGCGAATCGATATTTTCGTCGAGCCCGCGTGCAGACAGACTTCGACCGGGATATCGAGGACGAGATCGAGGTTGACCTCGCCGTCGGGGGCGGCGCCGGGAACGCCCTCGAGTTCTTCCGGCGCGAATTGTGCCGCCTCCGCGCCGGTCTCCGCGTTGCCTTCTTTTTCGGTGTCTTCGCTGGTCATTGTCGAGATCCTCGAGGTAATTGCCTGTGTGCGCTGCCCGTTCGCGCCTGCCCGGGCGCAGCGATCCAGCGCCTGGCCTCAATTGCGTAGCGGCCGTCGTGCGCGCCGAAGCGGCCTTCGAGCACGGCCACGTTGCGTGTGGAAAGGATGCCCTGCTGCGGATTTTCCAGGGCGATGATGTCCCCGGGCGCGAGGCCCGCGATGTCGCGCAGGCTCAAGCGAGCGCTGCCGATTTGCGCACTGATGCTGACGGGCGCGTCCGAGAGTCTCGACCGCATTGCCTGCTCCCAGCGCGCATCCTGTTGCGGATTCCGCTGTCGTTTCTCCCCGGCGAGTACCGGCAACAGCGGCGCAAGCATCGGCGTCGGCCAGACGATGTGAAACTCGTGTTCCGCATCGCCCAGGCAGAGTGCGAACTCGGACACAATGACCGGCGCGCTGCCGTCGATCACCTCAACGGCGTCGTTGCTCTGTTGCAGGCCCTTGCCCTCCGGTTCGAAGGCGATCACGGGACGCCAGGTTTCCGCGAGACCTTTGAGAATGTCGCTGCAAAAAAGACCCAGGGCGCTCGTCTCTCCGGGCGTGAACCCGGCGATTTGTATACTCGGCGGCCTGTTCCGTGAGCCGCCGTAGAATATTTCCACGACATGGCGTACTACGCTGGCCGGAATGCGGACAGCCGCCGAACCGTCCAGCGGCCGCGCCGTGAACTCGAAGATCAGTGCCGCCTCGGCGGCGGATTCGCAGAATTCGCCGAAGGCCGATGTCCCGATCCGACCCGGCCGGACTTCGACCCTGTCGTTGAGTAGCGACGACGACGATTGGCTGATCAGGCCGGCCAGCCTGCGGTTCATCGCCTGAAGCCGCGGATAGCTGTCGGTAACGAGTCGATTGCGCGGCGCGATTTCGAAGTCCAGGACCTTTGCGTAGCGAGGTCCGTCGACGGACTGCACCTCGACTTCGCCGCTCTCGACGCCGCTTCGCAGCGCGTCTTTTTCGTCGTTGGTCAGTATCTGATCACTCATCTTGCATGCGCCTACTGGATCAGCAGCTCGGTGAAATAGAGCGCCTCGACGCCTCCCTCGCCGGTGGTCTCGACCATGACACGCTCGATTTCGGCAAGGCCATCCTCGAGCATGGCTTCCTTGCCTTCCCGGGTAGTTACCTTTTCGTAAACCGAACCGCTGTAGAGAAGTATCAGCGCGTTGCGAATCACGGCGAGGTTGTCGCGTACCGCGTTGATGACGGACTGGTCGCGTGACATGACTTCCATCGTTATCTGCATGAAATGAGAATCGCCATACTCGTCCTTGAAATTGACGACGAGAGGCGGATGCAGACTCTGATAGATCGGCCGGGACCTGTTCTCCGGAGCGGACGTCGAAGCGTCGGCCGCATCCGGTTCCGGCGGCGACATCGCGTTCATGACGAAGGGGCCCGCGACAACGCCGATTACGAGCATTGCGAGCCCCGCTATGACGAAGGCGATCGTCCTGGACTTGCCGCTTTTCTGCGTGTCCGCGGCGTCCGCCTGGTTTTTTTCTGCAGCCATTGCTTACCCCGAAGTATCCTGCCGGGAACGATGCAATCGGCGTGCCAACGGCGGTGTAGCGGCTAATTCATCAGTTTTTTCAGTGTGTTACGGGACTTCGAGTGTCTCGACGAATGTCGCCCGGGCGTCAGTAATCCGTCGGCGCCGCAGGGCATGCCACACGCGTCATTTTTTTGACGCACACGGCGCGCGTCAGGCGTAGGTATCGACGAGACCGTCGGAATACCTTTTCATGGCCGTGCTCCCGGACCGGCCGTCGAGATCGGAATCGTCGGCGGCGACGGGTGAGCCGGCGCGCGGCTCCGCGGCGCCGTCCCGGGCTTCGCGCTGCACGCCGTCGTCGCCGACGCTGGCCTGTCCGAGCGAAAGCCCGTTCTCGGCCAGCATGTCACGCAGACGCGGCAGGGCCAGTTCGATCGCCTCGCGCGTCACGGCATGCTGTGCCTGGAACGAAACGTTCGCCAGGCCGTCCTCAATCGCGAGCTGAACACGCAGCGGGCCGAGCTCCGCCGGTGAGAGCCGGATTTCGGCATTCTGCAAGCGGCCGTTCGCCATCAACAGCACCCGCTGCGCGACTTCCTTGCCCCAGCCCGGCTCCTGCACGGGCAGCGAAATTTCCGGGCCGACGATCGGCCGTGGTGCAGGCGGCGCAACGTCGGACGCGAATCGCAGACTCGTCACGGACAGCGGCGCGGAATCGCCGAGCGAAGAGGCGTTTTGCGGCGCGTGGCTCACGGCTGTCCTCGCGGCCGCCTGCACGTCGTCGCGCGCGGGCATCGAACGTAAGTCGGCGAGGCCAGTCGTGCCCGGCAGCAGGCCTTTCTCTGGCTTTTGCGGGCTCTGTTCCGGATCGGCTGCGGCCGCCTGTACAGGCTCCGAGGGTTCGATGGATACCGGTGTGCGGATCGGCGCTTGCGGGCCGGGCTGAACGCCCGCTCTCGGCACGAAGGCATCTCGCGCGTTCGTAACGCCTTCGAGGCCCATCGCCGGCACCGCGGACGGGCGCTCTTTCGCGGTCAGGCCATGATTCGACGATTCGGTCAGCGAAATCGTCGCCTCGGGCCCGGGCCGGCGTGCAACTGTCGGCGGGCGCAGGGCAGGCGTTCCCGCCGCGAGTGCAGCGGGCTTCCCGAATTTCGGCAGGGCCGGCCCTGTTTCGGCGAGCGGCAGCGAAATTCCCGCGATCGCGGGCTCGAGCGGCGCGTCGAGCAGCTCGTTGATCGTGGCATGCTCGTCGCCCTCGAGTATCGGATCGGGCGCGCGCATTGCCCCGTCTGCGCCCGTGGCCAGACCCGGCAATGCGGGGACCGGCGCGGCGAGGGTCGGCAATGAGGTGCCGATCTCCGGCAAGCCGTTGCCGGTCACGGCCGAAACGTCGATATCGATGACGGGCGCCGCCCGCAGCAGTGCGAAGAAGTCGCCGGCAGGACGTGCGTCCCCGCCGCCCTGCTCTGCAGGGGTCGGCGCGGGTTGTATCGGCAGGTCCTGAAGCGTCAGGAAATTGATCGTTGGCAGCATATTGCGTCCTTCGTACGCGATTCGTCGCATCCTTCCCTCGTAACTGAGCAAGATGCATGCCAATTACGTCAATGCTGGTCCTCGTAGATGCCCGGCAATGCCGGGCGGTCGTCCAGCGATCGCTGTTCGACGCGCTCTGCCCGTGCCGACTCCTGTTCTAGAAAGCGGTTTCGCACGCGCTTGAGAGACTCGACACGCCGCCGCTTTTCCTGCCATTTGCGCCGGTGCAGCTCGAGGCTCCGCCGGTGGTCCTCGACGATGCCGTGCTGCGCGCGAATCGCCCGGTCGAGACGATGTACGAAGTCCTGCCGGTTGTTGAGGTCGGCCGACCGCAAATTCCCGGATGTCGGTGCGGACCCGTGGACTTCGCCCCGATACACGTTGAATTCGCCGAGTCGACCGACTTGTTCGGTCAACTGCGCGCGGCTGCGCTGCATCTGCGCGCCGAATTGCCGTTCTTCGGCCTGCGCCAGTGCAAAAATGCGATGCAGCCGCGATGCACGCCTCTTCACGTCAGCAAGCCTCCTCGACCGGCGGCGAATCGAGTACACCGAACAGTTCGCGAAGCGCCGTGAGGCTGTCCCGCGCATTGACGCATTGATCATGCGGTTGCCGCAGGAAGTCGATGATCGCCGGCCAGAGCGCAACCGCTTCGTCGAGTTCCGCGTTGGAACCGGGCTGGTACGCGCCCACGGTGATCAGGTCGCGGTTGTCGGAATACGTCGAATAGACCTGGCGGAACCGTGTTACCAGTTCCTGCTGGCTGCGGCTCAGGATTTGCGTCATCGCGCGGCTGACCGACGACTCGACGTCGATGGCCGGGTAAATTCCGCTATCGGCCAATTTCCGCGATAACACGATGTGCCCATCGAGAATCGCGCGTGACGCGTCGACGATCGGGTCGTTCTGATCGTCGCTTTCCGCCAGCACCGTGTATATGGCCGAGATGGATCCCTTGCCGTCCTCGCCGTTGCCCGCGCGTTCGACGAGCTGCGGCAATCGCGCGAACACGGAAGGCGGATAGCCCTTCGTAGCGGGCGGCTCTCCGATCGCGAGCGCGATTTCACGCTGTGCCTGCGCGAATCGCGTCAGCGAGTCCATGAGCAGCAGGACGTTCTTTCCCTTCTCGCAAAAATACTCGGCTATTGCCGCCGTGAGCCATGCGCCGTGCATGCGCATCAAGGGTGTATCGTCGGCCGGTGTCGCAACGACGACAGACTTGGCCATGCCATCCTGACCGAGCGAATGCTCGATGAATTCGCGGACCTCCCGCCCGCGCTCGCCGACCAGCCCGACGACGACGACGTCGGCGTCGGTGTTGCGCGTCATCATACCTAGCAACATGCTTTTCCCGACGCCGCTGCCCGCGAGCAGCCCCAGTCGCTGTCCGCGGCCGATAGACAGCAGGGAATTGATCGAGCGTACGCCGACGTCGAGCTGGCAGCGTATCGGCTGTCGCTTGAGCGGATTGATGCGCCTGCCGAACAGGGGTACGCGCTCGCTGCTTTTGAGCGGCTCGCGGCCGTCGAGCGGATTCCCCCGGCCGTCGAGCACGCGGCCCAGGAGTTCGTCGCCGACCACGGCTTCGGGGGTGCCTGCCACGGGTATCACGCGGGCGTTCGGAACGACGCCACGCATGTCGGCTATCGGCATGAGAAACAGCCTTTCGCCGGAGAAGCCGACCACCTCGGTCTCGACGCGGCGCCCGTCGGCGGCGATGATGTCGCAGCGGCCGCCCAGTTCGGCATGGCAGCCTTCCGCCTCGATCGCGAGCCCGACCGTGCGGCGGAGCACGCCCTCGACAACGAGCCCGGGCGCTTCGGTATGCGCCTTGTCGATGTATGCGCCCAGCCGCAGGGCCCGCTCGAGATTTCGATCCGGATCGGGTCCCGGCAGCACCTCCGGAGTCTCCGCACTCATGCGCGTTCGTCACCGACGATGCTGCGAATCAGCGCGTTCAACCGTGCTTCCGCGGTCGCGTCGATCTGCGAGTTTTCGGTCGTGACACGACAGCCGCCCCTGGTCGTAAGCGGATCTTCGACGATCGTCCAGGCGGGCTCGCCTTCGGCCGGCGCCAGATAGTCGCGCACGATTGCCGCATCGTCGGGATGCAGATGCACGTGGACGGCCCGGCTGGCTACCGGCAACAGCTGGATCGCTTCGCGCACGACGCCGATGACGTGGGTCGGCTCCCGGCTTATCTCGCGGCGGAAAAGCTGCCTGACCACGTCCATGGCCAGCTCCACGAGCTGCTTTTCGATTTGACCGTCGAGCCGGTCGAACGGGCCGGCGAGCGCGCGCAGCAAGGAGTCGAGCCGCGCGACGCGTTCCTTTACGGCCTGCTCGCCCGCCTTCTGACCTTCCTCGTAGCCCTCTTTCCAGGCCTCCTCGTACGCTTCCTTCTGTATGGCTTCGAGCCTGCCCGCGGTCAGGTATTCCTCGCCGTCGCCGGCGTCGATGGGCGGCACCTGCCACGGCACCGGTGACACCGGGACCGCCTCGTCAGACGTACTCATCGCCACTCTGACCGAGATCTATGTCACCGGAATCGGCGAGCCGCCGCGCCACGTCGAGAATCTCTCTCTGCGCCGTCTCCACTTCGGAGAGTTTCATCGGCCCTCTGGCTTCCATGTCTTCCCTGAGCAGAGTCGCGGCACGCTTCGACATGTTGCCGGTAATCTTGTCGCTTACGGCAGGATCGCAGCCTTTCAATGCAACCACCAGCAGGTCGTTCGACACTTCACGCAACAGCGCCTGGATACCGCGGTCGTCTGCCTTGAGCAAAGTGTCGAAGGTAAACATCATTTCGAGAATGCGTTCGGATATTTCGGCGTCTTTCGACTTGATGCGGTCGAGTATTTCCTCGCCGCGCTCCGGCCTCAGCGAATTCACGATTTCGGCGGCGACCTTGTCGCCACCAACCTTGCGCGCGGAGCCGGTTCTCGCATCCGTGGATTTGCTCGCTATGAGGTTTTCGATTTCCGCCAACGCGCTCTGCTGAATGTCGGACAGCCCGGCAACACGCATGAGTATGTCCGGCCGCAGGTCCTCGGACAGGCTTTCGATAACCTCTGCTGCCTGGGCGCTGTCGAGATAGGCGAGCACAATCGCCGTAATCTGCGGATGCTCGTCCTTTACGATCTCGACGATTTCCCGTGAGGTCATCCACTTCAGGGCATCGAGACCCCTGGCGTCGTCACCCGTAATTATCTTGTCGATAAACGCGTTTGCCTTTCGTTCACCGAACGCATTGGTGAGAATTTTGCGAACGTAGGTCTCAGTATCTACACCGAACGTCGTCTGGTCCTCCACGTCGACGATGAAGCCGTTGAGCACCGTATCGGCCTCGTGGCGCGATACGTTCGTGAGCGATGCCATGGCTTGTCCCAGCGCCTGCACTTCCTGCGCACCCATGAATTTCAATACTTCGGCCGCGTCCTTTTCGCCGAGCGTCATGAGTAATAACGCGGCGCGCTCGGTCCCCGTCATTTCGGACTCCGTAAGCTCAGCCATCGGCAGCCACCCATTTCTTGACGACCTGCGCGACGCGCGCCGGATCGTTCGCGGTGATATTCCTCGCGGCCGCGACTTTCTCGTCGTAACTGGGC
Organism: Woeseiaceae bacterium; assembly: GCA_041617855.1. Taxonomy (GTDB): domain Bacteria; phylum Pseudomonadota; class Gammaproteobacteria; order Steroidobacterales; family Woeseiaceae; genus UBA1847. Next base: position 7,760 of record JBFJOC010000050.1, read on the forward strand.
GCCGGGATCTGCCCGGCCACCGCTCCGAGCTGCGCCGCCGCCGGCATCGATGGGTCGTGCGCATTGCCGAGGTATTCGCCGCTGATCGGTAAAGACGGGTTGCCCGCGACGACGCTGCGTAACATCGGCCGCACGACGCCGAACGCTATGGCCAGCACGAGCACGAATCCTGCGACCTGCTTGGCCGTTTCGCGAACAAACGGATTTTCCCAGAATGCGGGCGGCTCCTCGTCCGCCATCTCTTCGACCTTCCTGAACGTTTCGCTGAGCACGACCACGGTATCGCCACGTGTCTCGTCGAACCCGACGGCTTCCCGAACGAGCGTCGTGTAGCGCGCAAGGTCCGCGTCCGTGAGGCGGGATTCACCCGGAGTCTCCTCTGTCGTTCCCTCGTCGATCAACACCGCGATGGACAACCTGCGAATCGTGCCGGCCTGCGGCCGCGTATGGCTGATCGTCCTGTCGACTTCGTAATTTCGCGTGCTCTGGCGCGCACTCGACCTTACGCGCGTTTCGCCGCCTTCGCCCACCGCCTGCTCCGGGCCCGCGGCGACCGGCGGTTGATTGCTCACGGCGCCGGCGATGCCGCCCTCGTCGTTCCCTGCTTCGGTTCTCAGGTCCTCGTTGACGTGTTCGCTGCGAACCACCGTGCGGCTCGGGTCGAACGATTCCCTGGCCTCCTCTGTGACCGTGAAATCGATGTCGGCGACCACCTCCGCACGGATGCGGCCCACGCCGACCAGGGGTGTCAGGAGGTCCTCGATGCGCGCCTTGTAGGATTCCTCGACGCGCCGCGCGTACTTGAACTGGCTGTCGGCCTGCGCACCGACGGAGAGTTCCCCGCCACTGCTTAGGATGCTCCCGTGCTGATCGATGACCGTCACGTCTTCGGTGTGCAGGTCCGGCACGCTGGCTGCGACGAGGTTGACGACAGCCGCGGCCTGGTCCTGCTCGAGAACGCGGCCCCGGTGGATGTGCAGGAGCACGGATGCACTCGCCGTCTTGTGGTCGCGAAGGAACGACGATTGTTTCGGCAGCGCGAGGTGAACCCGCGCTTCCCGTACTGCGCCGAGACTCGCGATCGTGCGTGCGAGCTCCGCCTCGAGTGCGTGCTGATAGCGCGCGCTTTCCATGAATTGACTGACGCCGAAACTCGACTGATCCTGAAGCACGCTCATGCCGGTCCCCGCGCTCTGTGGCAATCCCTGCGCCGCGAGGTGCATCTGCGTCGAATGGAAGGACGCCTCGGGCACGAGAATGTCCCCGGTCTTCGCATTCAGTTCGAAGTCGATGTCGGCCGCGCGCAGCGCATCGCTGACTTCCGCCGCTTCCGATGCGCTGAGTCCCGTGTACAGCGGTGTCAAAGCGGGCGATTGCGACCAGAGCACGACTGCGAAGCCCGCTGCGACGGCTGCGGCGACGCCGACGAGCAGCATCACCTGCCGGACGGCCGGTATCTGGAATACGGTGGCGAGATTCAGTTGAGCGGCGGGTAGTGGCGCTTCTTCAATCGCTATCGGGTTGTCCATGATTTCTCAATTCTTCCTTAAGCACGTAGCCGTATTCACACCGGCATGTTCATGATGTCCTGGTAAGCCTGTACGAGCTTGTTGCGCACTTCGGTAACGGCGCGAAACGACAGGTCCGCTTTCTGCGCTGCGATCATCACTTCTGCGAGGCTCGCATCGGTGCTGCCGTTCACGAACGCCACCTTGAGTTCACTCGCCTGTTGCTGCATTTCGCTCACCGAATTCAGCGAACGCTCCAGCATCTGGTTGAAGTCGGGGCTGTCCGGTTTGCCCGCGGCGGCCGCCTCCGGCGGCTGCAGATTACTCGCAAGCGACCGTATCTGGCCCAGCAGCTGTTCGGGACTTATTTCATTCATGGCTCTCTCCGGGAATCGTGACGCCGCATGCCCGCATGCGGGCGAGCTTGTATCGCAAGGTGCGCGGACTGATGCCGAGCGCTGCCGCGGCATCGCCGCGGTGATTGTTGCTGGCCTCCAACGCATCGATGATCAGCTGGAATTCGTGACCCTGCAGTCCCTGACGTAAACCGCTGTCGTCGACATTGCCCGGCCCGGGCAGCAGGTCGTTTTCGAATGCCAGGTCTTCTGCGCCTATCTCCTCGCTGCATGCGAATATCAACGCGCGCTGGATCAGGTTGTCGAGTTCGCGAACGTTGCCGGGCCAATCGTGCGCCAGGAGCTTTTGCCGCGCCTCGTCGCCCAGGCGGCGACACCCGTCGCTGTCCTGCCTCCGCAGGAAGAAGTCGGCCAACGGAAGAATGTCGCCACGCCGCTGGCGCAGCGGCGGCACGTGCAGCGGCAGCACGTTGAGGCGGTAGTAGAGGTCCTCGCGGAAGTTGCCGCCGCCAACGTATGCCTTGAGATCGCGATTGGTCGTTGCAAGTACCCGGACGTCGAGACGAAGCGGCTTTTTCGCACCAATGCGTTCGACCTCCTTTTCCTGCAGTACGCGCAGTAACTTGGCCTGCAATCCGAGGTCCATCTCCGTAATCTCGTCGAGCAACAAGGTGCCGTTGTTGGCCTGCTCGAACTTTCCGGGATGCGCCCTGGCGGCACCCGTGAAAGCTCCCTTCTCGTGACCGAAAAGCACGGCCTCGAGCATGTTTTCCGGGATCGCTGCGCAATTGATTGCAACGAACGGCTGTTCGTGACGTCGTGACTGCCGATGAATGTGGCGTGCCACAACCTCCTTTCCGGAGCCACTTTCACCCGTGATCGTGACCGTGGCGTCGGTCGCAGCCACGCGCGTCGCCATGCGCATGAGCTCCCGCGTGGCGGGATCCACGGCGATCGGCCGGTCGGAGACCGGAACGGGCGCCAGGTACTTGTCGACCAGCGACTTGATCTGTGCCGCGTCGAAGGGTTTGACGAGATAGTCGCGGGCCCCGTTCCGCATGGCATCGACTGCTCCTTCGATCGTCCCGAACGCCGTCATCAGCACGGCCGGCAACGTGGGTTGCATCTCGCTGATCGTGCGTAGCAGCGTTGCGCCGTCCATGGGTTCCATCTGCAGATCGCTGACGACGAGTCCGACCCGCTCTTTTTCGAGAATCTCGAGTGCCGCCTTCCCGCTGTCCGCGGTCAGCACCTGCAGCGAATCGCTCGACAGCGTGTCGAACAACGCTTCGCGCAGGTGCGGATCGTCTTCGACGATCAAGACGGCGGCGTCACGCATCGACGGCTCCGTCCCGGCCGGCGCAACCCGGGCCGGCTGCGTTCCTCGGGGAAGCGGCGCAAGGCAATCGAATAATGAATCGTGCGCCATCCGCAAGCGTTTCCGCACGGACGTCGCCGCCGTGCGCGCGAGCGACGTCGAGAACGACAGCAAGCCCGAGGCCGGTGCCCTGCGGACGCGTCGTGAAAAACGGCTCGAACAGGCGCGGCAATACGTCCTCTGGAATGCCGGGGCCGTTGTCGGTCACGGCAAAATGCACCCACGCGCGATCCCGCCACGCGTCGACCGTGATGCGAGCCCTGGCCGGGCAGGCCTGGCGTGCGTTCATTACGAGGTTGATCAGGGCTCCCTTGAGCGCGTTCTCATTGCCCGGAAACTCGATCGGGGCCAGATCGCCGCCGTCTCGATCGATACACGTACCACCGATCTTCAGGATCAGCTCGGTCGAGTCGCCGAGCTGTACATCGAGCGTGGACCGCACGCGCCGCAACAGGGCGCCGACGTCGACAAACTGATCGGCCCGTTTGCCGCCGGCGGCGAAACCGAGCATGTCATTGACCATTCGACCGAGGTCGCCCAGCCGCTCACCGATCTTGCCGACCACGCGTCGCTGCGCCTCGGTGCTCGTATCCAGTTGCGACAGGTAGAGTGTCGCGGAGGCCAGGGGAGTGCGCACCTGGTGTGCGAACTCGGCCGTCATCTCCCCGATCGCACGCAGCCGCTCCTTGCGCTGGCGAAATTCCGACATTTGCCGACTGTCCGAAATGTCGGCAAGCAGGAGAATTTCCCCGGGTTCTTCTGCGAACGGCCGGCGCGCGATGCTGAGCCAGCGCCCGTCCCTGAGCTGGATGTTGCCGTCCTCGCTGCCGCCGTCGCGCATTTCCCGCCGGATGATGCTCGCCCAGGAGTAGCCGCTCAGCGGCTCGTTCAGAAGCACCGATGCCTCGGTGTTCTGTTCGCGTATGACGCCGTCACCGTCAATGACGACGATTGCGCCGGGCAGCGTGTCGAGCAGGAGCGACAGCCGCTGCGAGAGCCGCTCTTTCTTGACGAGCTCGGCCAGGCGTGCGGAGCGCGCGTCCCTGAGCCTCGTCGTCAGGCTTGCGACTTTTTCCTGCAACTCGCGATACGAATGTTCGAGCTGGCTCGACTGCCGGTTGAATCGCTCGAATGCGTTCCGCAATTGTCTGGCATCTGATGCAGTGCCGGGCAATCGTCCCTCACTTGCCGGATTTCCGGCGATTGCTTGCTCGTGAGCATAGCTAAGCAAGTTGCATGCCAAAAAATTAATCTTATATATATCAATGGATTAGCGATATCCGATTTATCGGAGGCGTCGGAAAATTGACGCAGTCCGGGGTCTCGCAAGCATCTCGAGGCGACTTCCGCCCGAAGCGGCGCAGACCGCGAAGCGCGCGTCGCCGGCACGGGACATTCCGGGAATCGCCCTCGTTCTGTCGCCGCAACACGGGTCGATTTTCGTCCGTCGGGGCAGCGTCGAACCATGCCCGGCCCCGGCTCGTAACCGGCGATGCGGTCCCGTCGAAGGCCTGCGGCCGTCAGTCGATCCGGTACCGGGCGACCTTTTCTGCGAGAGTCGTGCGGCGCATCGAGAGGAGCCGGGCGGCTTTCGCAACGACACCATCCGATTTCGCCATCGCCTCGCCGATCAGCTCCACTTCGAGCGCGCGCAGGTGTTCCTTGAGGTTCAGCTTGACCGGCTGTCCATCGTCCGGAAGTGGATCGACACGGAATTGCGCAGGGTGCGCGTTGCACCGGTACCGCTCCGGCAGATCGTCGAGCGTAATCTTTCCGACCGGCTTCATTATCGCGACTCGCTCGACGAGGTTGGATAATTCTCGGATATTTCCGGGCCAGCGATAATTGGTCAGCGCAGCCAGCGCCTCGGGATCGAGGCGCAGGCTGCCTGTTTCGCCGCCCGCCCGGGTAATGAGTAATTCGTCGAAAAGCTGCGGCAGATCGGTTGTGCGTTTGTAAAGCGGCGGCATCTCGATCGGAAATACGTTCAGCCGGTAGTACAGGTCTTCGCGAAATTCCCCTTTGCTTACCGCTTCGGGGATATCGACGTGCGTCGCCGCGATGATGCGGACGTCGCATGCCTTGAGACGATTGCTCCCGACGCGCTCGAAGCAGCGTTCCTGCAGTACGCGCAGCAGCTTGACCTGCATGTCGAGGCTCATTTCGCCGATTTCGTCGAGAAACAGGGTGCCGCCCTCGGCGAGTTCGAAGCGCCCGCGGCGTGACGATATGGCGCCCGTGAACGAACCTTTCTCGTGGCCGAACAGCTCGCTCTCCAAGAGTTCCGCCGGAATGGCGCCGCAGTTGACGGGGACGAAAGGCCGGTCTGCCCGTTCGGACAGGTCGTGAATCGTCCGCGCAACCAGTTCCTTGCCCGTGCCGGATTCGCCCGTCACGAGGACATTGGTGCCGAAGTCCGCGACCTGCTCGATGAGGCGGCGTACCCGGCGTATCGGGTGGGATGTGCCCGTGATCCGGTGACGCCGTTCCGCGCCGCGGTAGCGTTCCGCGCGCCTCAGCAGGCGTTCGAACTGCGATCGCCTGAGCGGAGCTTCGAGAGACCAGTTGGGACCGCTGCCGAGCCTGGCGGGGTCGGTCAGGCACAGAAACGGCAGCGACGGCTGGCTCTCGCGCAGGCAGTTCGCTGTCGCGTGTACGGAGTCGGTCTCGCCGGCAGCGCCGAAAACGACGGCCAGGCTGTCCGTTTCCGCGCCGGGCGCACCGACGTCGAAAATAACCGGCTGGTAGTCGAGAAAATCGAGGCGGCAGCTGAGCTCGGCGGCGCGGTCAGCGTCCGAATCGAGCAGCAGAATCCTTGCACGGCGATCATTGCCGGATGGCATGCGGGTTCCTCCCGGGTCCCTTGCCTGAACTCTCGACAAGCATAGATCGCATCGGGCGCCACATTTGTGATTCGACTCACAAATCACGCATTGATCGATAATTTACTTTTTTATGTTCTTTAATTCACATCAATGCAGACTGCCGGGTCGCCGACCCGGTGCGCCCGGCGATGCCCGCAACGAGGCGCTGATCAGGATCGATAGGCCTCTTTCGCAGCCTGGCCGCGGCGCAACGTGGACAGTCTGGCGCTCACGTCGGACTGCGCGGCCTTTACGTTCGCCGCCAGTTCGCGGGTCGCCGCGAGCAACGTCGTCAGCGCAACCCGTCGATCCTGCTGCGGCAACTCCCGGATCATTCCGGGCAGCCGCCTCGCGATCCTTTCGGCCCCGGACCAGTCGGCCTCGGCCACGAGCGCCTCCATCCGCTTCGACATCGCCAGTGAAACCTCGAGCGGGGACGAAGAGTTCGTTGACCGGGTGGCGCCCATGATCAGCGCGCTGTCACCGGGTCGACGATCGCGTCCCACGCTTCCTTGAGCTCGCCGAGCAGCCCGGCGACCTCCACGAGCTTGCCGTCGTCGTCGTGCAGGTTCGCGGCCAGCAGTTGCCGCATCATGTATTCGTACAACGCGTCGAAATTGCCGGCCAAGCGCGTGTCGACGTCGTGATTCAGGCTGGCCTGGAGCCCGTTTATGATGCCGATCGCGTCGGAAATGTTGTTGCCCTTCTCCTGTATCCTGCCTTCCCTGATCTGGGATCGTGCGAGCCCGATCTTGGCCAGAGCGCGCTCCATCATGAGCTGGATCAGCCGCGGCGGCGAGGCATCGGCGATTTTTCCTCGCGTGGCGATTTGTTCGTATTGCCTCGCGGCGGCGGCATTGGCGGATTGCATATCGGCCTTACTCCCGTGTCAAGGTCTGCCCCCGGCCCCCGGGAGATTGTTGAGCTGCTGTGCGAGGAAGTTGCTCGTCGACGAAAGCTGTGCCAGCAACGAGTCGAGAGCGTTGAATTGCCGCAGCAAACGCGTTTCGAGCGCGCTGAGGCGTTCATTCAGGGCCTCACGCTGACGGTTGATGTCGTCGATTTGAGCCTCGACTCCCTGCGTGCGTGTTTCGATGATGCCTTCGCCGTCGAGAAAGCCGCCCACGAGGTCATGCAGGCGGACTGCCAGCCCGTCCGTGGTCGAGAACAGCTGGCCGAACTTGACGAAATCGGCGGCGAGGACGGCCACCAGCTCGGCGTCGTCAACGGCCAGCGTGCCGTCGAGCTGCGATTCGATGCCGACTTCGGCCAGGGTCGAAAAATCGGCTTCGATGTCCAATACGGCGGTACTCAGCTCGCGCCGGATCTGGTCGCGCACGCTGCGCACGGTCGCATCCCCCAGCAACGGAGCCGCGAGACTCGTTTCCGCATTGTATTCAGTCACTGTATCCAGGGCGCCGATCATCTCGTTGTAGCTGTCGACGAAGTCGGTGACCAACGCACGAACCGCATCCTCGTCGTTCTCGATGCTCAGCACCTCCGTATCGCCACCCGTTTCCTCGAGTATGGAGATCGTGACGCCCTGGATGGCCTCCGTGAACGTGTCGGTAGCGTTCATTACATCGAGCCCGTCGATGCGAATGAACGCATCCTGCGCGGCCGCGGTCTCTGTGAGCGCGTTGAGACCCAGACCCGGGTCGTATTCCAGCGCCGCGAGGCCGCCGTCACCGCCGGTCTGAGTCACCGTGATCGTGTTTGCTGCCCCGGTCTTGTCAGCCGTGACGACCAGGAAACTGCCCGTGTCCGCATTCACGATCGTCGCCGAAACACCAGGATTGTCGTTCGCCGTATTGATCGCATCGCGGATACCGGCCAGCGTATGGTTTTCCGAGGTGATGTCGAGGTCCATCGACGCCGTACCGACGGAAACCGTCAGCGTGCCCGTCCCGACGATCGTGTCCGAATCGGCAAACGCGCCCGACACGAGTTTCTGTGCACCCGCCAGCTGGACAACCTCGATCGCATAGTTCGCGGGATAGGCGCCCTTACCGGCCGTCGCGCTGAACGCCTCCTCGTTTCCGGATACGGCTTTTCTAGCAAGGAAGTTCTCGGCGCTCTTCATCATCGCGAGCTTGTCGTGAAGATCCGCGAGCACCGATTTCAGGGTGCCGAACGCCGACAGCCGTGCCTGCGCTCTCGCTTCCGCCACGTTGATCCGGGACTCCACGGGCTGCCCTTCCGCAGCAACAAGGCTCTGCACGATGCCCGAGATGTCGAGACCCGAGCCGATCCCTGTCGATACGATGCTGGCCATGTCCTTGTTCTCTCGGTTCCCTGTCAGTAATTAACAGTGTGCTGACCGGATGCTCGCGGCCCGCATGGACGATCGACGCTTGCCGATAGACGCTCGACGATAATCGGACGCGTGCTCAAACGACGCGATCGTAGAGCCTTAATTCCAGGTCGCCGTTGTCGGCCAGGCTGATCGCCGCTTTTTCCGGCGGGATTTCGCGAATGATCTCGCCCGTTTCGCGGTCGAGCACCTGGATGACCGACTGTCCGCTGTTCATGTCGATCTTGAAGCGCAAATCCCGTCCGATCGACTGGCTCGCGATATTGAGCTTGGCCGCGAGCGCCTCGAGGTCCGGCTCGCTCGGGGGCGGTAACGGCACTGCCCTGTCGGGCGAGGTTTCGGCCTCGCCGGCCGGTTGCGCCGGTTGTTGCGCCTGTGCAGGCCGGTATCGCAACGCCTTAATATTGCCCGTGGCGCTGGAGATCGACTTCAGGTCTAGGTCCGACATCTCTGTTCTCCCGAATGCCTCGGTTTGGCGGCATCCATGCCGCCGTCATCGAGGCGTCTTGCCTTTGTCGCTTACTGCAGCAGGCTGAGTGCGAGCTGCGGCTGGGCGTTCGCCTGCGAGAGTACTGCGACACCCGCCTGCTGCAGGATCTGCGCTTTGGTCAGCGCCGCAGTCTCGGCCGCAAAATCGGCGTCCTGGATACGGCCGCGTGAAGCGGCGAGATTCTCGCTCACCGTCTGCAGGTTGATGATCGTCGATTCGAAGCGATTCTGGATTGCACCGAGGTTGCCGCGCAGACCGTTCACCGCGGTCAACGCCGAGTCGATGCGGGCGATCGCGAAATTGGCGTTGGCCACCGTGTCGACGCCGACGCCGGCCAGCGTCGTGGTGGCCGAAACCGCTTCGTCGGCCGTCGTGATGCCGTCGAGTCCCAGCGTGTCGGCACCCGTTGCACCCGATTCCGTGAACTCCACGTCGGTCGCGAGGTCGGTGAGGATCTGCAGCTCGTCGCTCGCATTGACGAACGCCGAAATGCCGGTGAGGTTCGCCTGGTTGATCTGGTCGGCCGCGGACTGCACGGTCGAGTCCGCCGTGATCACGACGCTGCCGTAGAGATTGGCCGTCACGCCGTCGCCGAAGTCGAGCGTGATGTCCGTGCTCGCTACGTCGGCGAACGAAAACGTGCCGTTTGTCAGGTTGGTGTTGACCATGCCGATCGCGGAGGTCGTGACGTCCGTCGTCAGCGACACGGCGATCGTCTCGCCGACGTTTGCGCCGACCTGGAACGTCGCGGTGCCGAATGAGCCGTCGAGCACCTTCACGCCGTTGAAGTTCGTCTGCTTTGCGATTCGGTCGACCTCGTTGATACGCTCGAGAACCTCGGCGTTCAGGGCGGCGCGATCGGACGCCGAATTCGTGGCGTTGACCGACTGGACGGCGAGCTCGCGGATGCGCTGCAGGTTGTTCGTGACCTCGCCGAGCGCGCTCTCGGCCGTCTGCGACAGCGAAATACCGTCCGACGCGTTCCTGACCGCCTGGTTGAGGCCGCGAATCTGCGTCGTGAATCTCTCCGAGATCGCCAGGCCCGCCGCGTCGTCCTTTGCGCTGTTGATTCGCAGGCCCGTGGACAGCCTTTCGAGCGACTGGTTCAGCAATCCCTGCGAACGATTCAAATTACGTTGCGCGTTGAGCGATGCAACGTTGGTATTGATCGTTTGTGCCATGTTCTTAACTCCTCGTTACCCAATTCTAGCCCGGTCTGCCGCAGCCGCCGGATGCCGATGTTTCGGGCCGCGAGATCCATTCAGGGCCACCGTTCAATGGGTTTATCGGGCGACGTCACGGAATCTTTAAGAATTTTCCGCGTCAGCGGCCCGCCGGGGCCGGCCGGAAGTGCGCGGACTTTAGCCGCGCGCGCTGAAACTGTGACGCAGTACCCGCACGCCGCTCAGAAATAATTGAACAGGGATAGCTGCTGTGTCCGCACGAACGTCTGTTGCGCCGCGTCGAGCGCCGTCGCCTGCAGGCTCAGACGCGACAGCGCTTCGGCGTAGTCCAGGTCTTCGATGCCGGCGAGAGTCTCCCGGATCGTGAATGCGAGATCCGAATTGCTCTGCACCTGGTTTTCGATGGTGGCGAGCCGGGCCCCGACTTTGGTGCGGACTTCGAGCAGCGCGCTCAGAGACTGGTCGATATTCATCAGGCCGGCGTTGATCTCATTGGTCATCGCTGCCCGGGACGGGTCGTCGACCACCGTCTGCTCGATCGCCGTGGCGAGGCGATCGACCGTCGTAAACATGTCCTGGTAGGGACTCGGCGCGACA
>JBFJOC010000051.1:0-18084 GCA_041617855.1 Woeseiaceae bacterium
CCCGGCGAAGCTCGCCTAATCCCCGAGGCGAATGCGTAGCGCATCGATTTTCGCCGCGCGCAGTCGGCTGCGCAGCATATTCAGTTTGTCGAGATCCTCGGTTGGACCAATGCGGACACGAAAATAGGTCTTGTCGTCGATTGTTACGCGCTGAATCTGCGATTCGATTCCATGGAGGGCGAGTTCGGCGCGACGCCGGTCGGCGTCCTCGTGCGCTGAAAACGACCCCGCCTGCAGGACATAAATACCGGGCTTGACGACGGCCCGCGGCTCAGTGTCCATGTTGACATCCGGCTCCTGCTCCGGAATGACGACCTCGAACTTCGGCAGCATCTCGTAAAACGTAAACCGGCTCGGGTCCCGCGACGGCGTAACCGTGGGCGGCGGCGATTCGTCGTTGTCGTCGAGCGCGTCCTCGAGGCTTGCGGGACTTCGGGTCGCCGCAACCATCGGCGAATTGTCACGATCCTTTACGTAAATCGCGAACGCGACGGACAGGCCGATCGCGAGCCCGAAGAGCATCCACAGCCAGCCCGGATACGTCTCTTGCTTTCGTCTCGGCGCCGTTCGGCGTTTTTTGCGTTTCGCCATTACATGGAGTCCGGAGCGGAGACGCCGAGAATATGCAGGCCGTTCGCGATGACGATGCGTGTCCCCTCGACGAGCGTGAGGCGTGCGTCCCGTAGGGCATTGTCGTCGACGATGAACACGTGAGCGTTGTAGTAGGTGTGGAAGTCGTTCGCGAGGTCACGAAGGTAATGGACGAGATGCTGTGGCGCACGGTTCGAAGCGGCGAGCTCGATGACCTCAGGGTAGCGGCTCAACATGGCCAACAGCGATTTTTCCTGCGGTTCGATCAAAAGTTCCAGATTCCTGGCGCCGTTGGATTCGTCCCATTCGAGGTTCTTCTCGGTGAGCTGCCTGAAAACACTGGCGATGCGCGCATGCGCATACTGGATGTAATAGACGGGATTTTCGGTCGAGCGGCTTTTCGCAAGCTCCAGGTCGAAATCGAGGTGCTGATCGTTCGAGCGGCTCACGTAGAAGAAGCGAGCCGCATCATTACCGACCTCCTCGCGTAACGCCCGCAGCGTGACGAACTCGCCGGCGCGCGTGGACATGGCGAGCTTTTCGCCGCCCCGGTACAGAGCAACAAACTGGACGAGCTCGACTTCCAGGTCATCTGCGGCGTAACCCATCGCCGCGAGGCCCGCCTTGAGGCGCGCGACGTAGCCGTGATGGTCCGAGCCGAGAATGTTGATCAGGTGATCGTGTCCGCGCTTCCGCTTGTCGAAATGGTAGGCAATATCCGAGGCGAAATAGGTCGTCTTACCGTTTTCACGGATGACGACGCGGTCTTTTTCGTCGCCGAAGTCCCGGGCGCGAAACCAGGTCGCGCCGTCTTCCTCGTACAGCATGCCCCGTTCGTCGAGCACGCGCAGCGCGCCGTCGATGCGTTGGCTGGTGGTCAGACTCTGCTCCGAATACCAGCGGTCGAAGGTCACGCCAAAGGCGGCCAGATCGTCTTCGATGTCGACGCGTATCGATTCCAGGGCCTGCTGCCGGATGCGCGCAAATCCGTCATCACCGAGCAGCGCACCGGCCTTGTCGATCAGCGCCTCGATCACGGCCTCCTTATCGGTCGCCGACGGCAGGTCGGCGAAATCCTGAGCCGATGCAACGGCTATTCCGCCGGTATCGATCTCGGAAGCGATGCGGCGAATGTAGTCGCCACGATAGCCGGCTTCGGGAAACTCGATGATGACACCCTGCTGTTCGAGCCAGCGCAGCCAGACGCTGACGCCCAGAATGTTCATCTGGCGGCCCGCGTCGTTAACGTAATACTCTCGATACACGGGATGCCCGACGGCCTCGAGCAAATTGCCGACGGTTGCACCGTAAGCGGCGTGGCGGCCGTGCCCGACGTGCAGCGGACCCGTCGGGTTGGCGGAGACGAATTCGAGGAGGATTTTTTGCCCGGCCCCCGTGTCCTGGCGGCCGTAGCCAGCGCCTCGACGCAGAATCGTCAGTAGTTCGTTATGCAGGGCGCCCGGCGTGAGGTAAAAGTTGATGAATCCCGGGCCGGCGATTTCGACATCGGCGATGAGCTCCGACTGCGGCAGCTCGCGGGCGATATCGGCCGCGAGCTGCCGGGGATTGCATCGGACTTCCCGGGCGAGCCGCATCGCGATATTCGACGCGAAGTCACCATGATCGGCGTCGCGGGTGCGCTCGATCGTCGCGGCAACCGGCAGATCGGCCAGCGGCTCGGCGAGATGGGGCAGGCCGGCGAGCGCGGCCTCGAGGCATTCTGCGATTGCGGCTTTCATGAAGTGGCGGCGGGTGCTGCGAGCGGCAATTCTACCCGCATCGGCCAGTCAAAACTGCTCTGTCGTCAGAGCAACTCGACCGGGTCGACGTCGATCGACCACTGCACCTTGCGGGCATGCGGGTGTTCCTCGAGCAGAGGGCGCAGGTGTTGCAAAAGGCGATGCAGCGCCTGTCGGTCGCCGGCCTGCAATAGCAGCTGGGCACGGTAGCGGCCCGCGCGGCGCGCCATCGGCGCGTTGACCGGACCGAAGACTCGCAGCCCCGGGGAGTCACGTTGCACTATCAGCGAGAGCGCGGACTCGAGAAAACGCCGTGCGTCGACCTGCCGGTGGGCGGCTGAGCGGATCAGCGCGAGGCGTGAGAACGGCGGCCAGTGCGCCGCTGCCCGCTCCTGAAGTTCGTCTGCTGCGACCCGGGCGTAGCCGCCCTCGATGAGGCAACGCCAAAACGCGTGGCTGGCGAAGCCCGTCTGAATAATGACCTCACCGGGCCGGCTTTCACGCCCCGCCCGCCCGGCGACCTGCACAATTGACTGCGCCAGCCTTTCTGCGGCGCGAAAATCGGTGCCAAACAGACCCTGATCTGCGTTCACGATGCCGACCAGCGTGAGATTTGGAAAGTGGTGCCCTTTCGACAGCATTTGTGTACCGACCAGAATGTTCGCATCGCCGGTCGTCGCAAGCGCGAGCACCTCGTCGATCGCCCCACGCTGCTGCGTGCTGTCGCTATCGATTCGCTGAATGCGGCGATCCGGAAAGCGCTGTCTCAGCGTCTCCTCCAGCCGCTGCGTCCCGGCACCCAGTGCCCTGACCGCCGCGCCGCACTCGCCGCAGTCGGCGTCCAGCCGCCTGCTCGCCCCGCAATGATGACAGCGCAGGCTCGAGTCGTGCGCGTGCACCGTCATGCGTGAATCGCAGCGGCGGCACTCGGCGACATGGCCGCATGCAGTGCAGATCAGGGTGGGCGCAAAGCCCCGTCGATTCAGAAAGATCAGCGCCTGGCCTCCGGCGTCGACGTGGGTGGCAATCGCCTGCAGCAATGTCTCGCTGAGTCCGTCCAAGCTCGGCGTGCGATCCAGGTCTATGAGCCTGAAAGTCGGCGGTAACGCGCCGCCCGCGCGCTCCGGCAGGACGAGACGCTGGTACTTCCCGTCGCGGCAGTGCTTCAGCACATCGAGGGAAGGGGTGGCGGATCCCAGGACGACTGGGATGTTCTTGTGCTTGGCGCGCGCGATGGCCAGATCGCGCGCCGAGTATCGCAAGCCCTCCTGCTGCTTGAATGACGGGTCGTGCTCTTCGTCGACGACGATGAGACCCAGATTGGGCAGCGGCGTAAACACCGCGGAGCGGGTTCCGATGACGAGGCGCGCCGCTCCGGCGCGGGCCCGGCGCCACGCGAGCAGGCGCGCGGCGTCCGCCAGACCTGAATGCAGGACGGCCGGCTCGATGCCGAGCCTGGCGCGAAGCCTGGCGATGAATTGCGGTGTCAGACCGATTTCCGGAACGAGCACCAGCACCTGACGGCCGTGATCCAGCGTGTCCTGAATGAGGCGGAGGTAGACTTCGGTTTTGCCGCTTCCCGTGACGCCGTCGAGAATGGAGACAGCGAAGCCGGCACGATCGCGCAGGGCGAGAAGCGCGGCGGACTGCGCCTCGTTTAGTGCCGGACCCGGCTCGGTTTCGACTGCCGCATCATCCTCGGCCGGCTCGTCGCGCGCCGCAAACCGCCGCAAGAGGCCCTTTTCGAGCATCGGCCTGGCGGCCCGGCGCCAGTTCGGCAGCGACTCCGTCAGCGCATCCGCCGCTATGCCCCCGTCGCCGGCGTCTGCGACGACTTCCAGAAGCTGGGCCTGACGCGGCGCCCGGCGTGCGAGCGCGACGAGATCACAGGTAGCACCCGCGTCGCTGATTGCCAGCATCTCGCGCGACGGGACGAGGGGCTTGCCCTGCCGCAGGAGCGCCGGCAGCGCGGTCGCAGTCACCTCGCCAATTGGGTGGTGGTAGTAGTCGGCGGTGAACCGGATGAGGCGCATGTCTTCGGCGCTGAAGAGCGGTTCGTCGTCGATAACCGCGATGGCCCGTCGCAGCCGCTCCTCCGGCAGGTCCGTCGAGTCGGCGAGGGCGAGAACCAGCCCCACGGCACGGCGCCTGCCGAAGGGCACCAGCAGACGGCATCCGGGTTGCGGGCAGGCGCCATCGCGAGGCGGCCGATAGTCGAACTGCCGCGACAGCGGAACATTGATCGCCACCCTGAGTATCCGGGGCTTATCCAAGAAAATTCACTGAGTTCAGGGTGTTATGGGCCGCCTCGCGGAGCCGGATGCGGCCCGCCGGACGCATCCGCGTGTCAACCGAAAGCCGGTTTGGACGTTATCAGGGGGAGACACGTTAGTTTACCTCGTGGTGGAGTCAAGAGGACGACGCATGGACGAGATCGGCCCGCTGACAAGGATACTGACCCGGTGAGCGCTGTCGCCGGTACATTTGCGGTATCGTGCACTCGCGAGCCAGCGACGGGGGCTGTGGCACTGCAACGCGAACGGCAACTCAACCGGTTTCTTGCAGACGTTGAGCGGCGCGCGTTGCGCATCGCGGAGATTTCGGTTCGAGACCGCGACGAGGCTCTGGACCTCGTGCAGGAGGCGATGATCAAGCTCGTGCGCCGCTACGCGGCGCGTCCGGAGCCGGAGTGGGCGCCCTTGTTCTACCGGATCTTGCAGAACGGCATTCGCGACTGGCATCGTCGGCAAAGCGTCCGAAACCGGATCATGGTCTGGTTCGGCAAGTCGGCATCCGACGCAGACGGCTACGATGTCGCGGCGCATGCGCCGGACCCTGCGGGCCGCTCGCCCGATGAGGAGCTGCAGACAGCGGAGGCCATGCGTAAGCTCGAGATCGCGGTCGGTGGGCTGCCGACGCGTCAGCGGGAAGCGTTCATGCTGCGGACTTTCGAGGGCCTCGACGTTGCGGGTACGGCGCTTGCGATGGGATGCAGTCAAGGCACCGTGAAGACGCATTACTCCCGGGCGGTACATTCGCTGCGGGAGCAACTTGGAGATCACTGGCAATGAACGAGACGGAAAACGACAAGCGCTTCGTTCGGAAAGCGAAGTCGTTGTTCGATGACAGCGTCGAGCATCTCGACGCGGCCACGCTATCGCGCCTGACTCGCAGCCGGCACCGCGCGCTCGAGGAACTCGAACGCGCCGGACACCGATGGCCACGCGCATTCTGGATACCGGCGACCGGCATCGCGGCCGCGATGCTCGTGGCGCTGCTGGTACTGCGTGTGCCGTTAGACACGAGCCCACCGATCGATCAGCCGCTGGCGCGGGATTTCGACATGCTGCTCGAGGAGGACAGCCTCGAGATGTTCGAAGAGCTCGAGTTCTACAGCTGGCTCGAACTCGCGGACGCGCAGCCGGATGACCACGTTGGCTAGCGTTCGCTCGGCGGGCCTGTGCGTACTGATGTTATTCGGTAATTCCACGCTGGTCGCTGATGACGAGCTACCGGACATGGAGCTTTTGGAGTACCTCGGCATGTGGGAGGAATCGGATGACGAATGGCTGTTGTTCAACGATCCCGCGACCGCCGAAGTGGAAAAACGGAGCGGTCCTGCGCCTGATGGCAGGGCATCGCCGGAGAGGCAAGATGAAAGCTGAGCGAAGCCTGCGTAATCGGTTGGCGGCTCTGCTCGCCTGCCTGCTGATCGCAGCCTCGGCCGTAGCCGAGGAGGAAGGCATCCCCTGGAGCGCGCTGAGCGAGCAGCAGCAGCAGGTGCTGCAGGGTTTCTCAGGGCGTTGGGACGAGCTGAGTCCTGCGCGGCAGCAGAGGCTCGCGACCGGTGCCGATCGCTGGACGACGATGTCGCCCGAGCAGCGGGAAGCAGCGAAGGCGCGCTTTCAACAGTGGCGTGAGCTCTCCGATGAGCGACGCGAACTCATTCGCGAGCGCTACGAAATCTACCGTGACCTCCCGCCCGCGGAGCAGCGGCGGATCCGGCAAAACTTTCAGCGTTTCCGGGAGCTGAGGCAGGATCGCCGTGAGATGCTGCGCGATCGCTATCGACGGATGACGCCGGAGCAGCGCAAGCGGCTGCGCGATCGGTTGCGGGACGTCAGGCGGCACCACGCTACGCGGGATTGAGCTGCCATTCACAGATGGCCGGCAGCGGCATCGTCCGCGTCGGCGGTAATCACGACCTTGCGCAACAGTGCGGCAAGCCGGACCTGCTCCTTCGGTTTTAGTCCGCGCAGGCTCTCGGACGCCGAAGCAAGTCTGTGCGCGATCGCCTGATCTACAATTTTTCGGCCGGCCGGCGTCAGCGAGACGGTAACGCCGCGCCGGTCATCCGGATCCGGTTTCCGCCGCAGAAAGCCGCGCCTTTCGAGATTGTCGATGCGATTCGTCATCGCACCCGAACTGAGACCGGTTGAGCGTGCAAGCACGGTTGCTGCGAGCGCATAGGGCCGACCCTGCCGGCGAAGCGCCGACAGCACGTCGTATTCCCACAGCTCAAGCTCGAGCGGCTCCAGGGATCGGGTGGCCTGTCGCAGCAACGGTTTGTACAAGGCCATGACCCTGGCAATAACGCCGAGCGCCGAGGCGTCGAGGTCCGGGCGCTCTTCGGCCCATTGCTCAAGAATGGTATCGATCGAATCTTTTTGCATGAACGAGGCCCGGCAGCAAAACCCTGATATTTTAGGTTCTAGCAGATTTGAGGCGAGCAACGCCATCCGCTCGCAATCTGCGAACCCCCACTCGCGCAAAAAACGGGCTTGGCTTCCTCCAATGAATCCGCAGCAATTCATTGCAGTGAAGGTTCGTGAAATGTGTGCATCATAACCACGCTCGTCCAACGGCGGCCTGCTTGGACGATGCGATTGTATTTATACTTCGGCACATGCATATTGATCCGTCATTGCCTGCGATCGTAGGCGCAGTCCTTGCCATACTCGTAATCGGTTTTGCACTCGGTACGCTGCGTCAGCCGCAAATCGTCGGCTATCTCGTCGCGGGGCTGGTGATCGGCCCGGACGGACTGGCGCTCCTTGGGGATCCGGAGCAGATTGGCCGCATCGGCGGTATTGGCCTGATCATGCTGCTGTTCTTCATCGGTATGGAGGCATCGCCGGGCGCGTTATTGAGCCGCTGGCGCCTCGCAATCTTCGGCGTCTTGCTGCAGGTCGTTGCGACAGTGCTCATCGTGTGGTTGATCGGGCAAATCTACGGATGGCCTTGGTCGCTCGTGCTGCTGCTTGGTTTCGTCATCAGTCTCAGCAGCACGGCGGTCGTCCTAAAGCTTCTGAAGGACTGGAACGAGCTCAACACTCAAACCGGCCAGAACGTGCTGGTCGTGCTACTCGCACAGGACATGGCCCTCATACCGATGATCATCGCGATCAGCGTGCTTGGCGGCCATGACATCGCTGGCTCCGAACTGCTTGCGCAGCTCATCGGGGCAATCGTGCTGATCGGAATAGCCGCCTGGGTATTCACGCGAGACCACGTCAGATTGCCGTTTGCGGCAAAGTTGCGGTCCGACCATGAACTGCAGGTCTTCGCCGCGCTCATTCTTTGTTTCGGACTGGCGCTGGTATCGGGCCAGCTCGGCCTGTCAACGGCGCTCGGTGCGTTCGTCGCGGGCCTCGTAGTTAGCTCGGCTCGGGAGACGGACTGGGTTCACCGGAGTCTCGAGCCTTTTCGTATCGTCTTCGTTGCCGTCTTTTTTGTGTCGGTGGGCATGCTTATCGACGTCGACTACGTTCGTGCTCATCTTTTGAAACTGAGCCTGCTCGTCGTTGTCATCGTCGTCGTAAACACGGCGCTGAACGCGGCAATTCTGAGGATCCTCGGTTCGTCCTGGCGGCGGTCTGCCTATGCAGGCGCGCTCTTGTCTCAGATCGGCGAGTTCAGCTTCATACTGGCTGCGCTGGCGCATACGGAGAAGCTGCTTCCTGACGATGACTATGCGCTGATCGTCTCGATCATCGCCATCAGCCTGATGTTGAGTCCAGCCTGGATCGGGCTGTGCAAGACGCTGCTCGGGCATCCGGAGGGTACGCCGGAACGGCCGCGCATGGCCTGAAGGTCGGGAAACAGGCCTCCGGCTCGTTAACATATTTCCATATCAAAATACTTGACATCAAGAAAAATCGGCAGATACTCGTAGTCGGGATTATCGGAATGAGCTTGATTTGCGGAGATGACCTGTTCGACTGACGCAAGAATGCCGCAGCGGTTCGCAGTGAGCCGTCCCAGCGGTCCAGAGGCCATTTCGCATATGGGATCGACGACGGAGACCGGAACCCGCGGCCCCGCTAGCCGATTCAGTCGGATGGACCGGTCGAACTCCGTTCAGGCAAGTCCGGATCTTCCCAAGTTTTCACGCACGATACTGTAAACCGAGGGGTATAGGCAGATGCGTATCCACACTGACGACTTCGACGATTTCGAGTTTTTCGATACTCCGCATGTTCGTCGACTCATGCGCGACGAAGACCGTCAAGGACCCCGGCGCAGGAGCCGGAAGATGCATAGTTTTTATGACTATTCGGACGACGACGGCGACGACTATAGCTACGAGCGCGAAGCATATCGTGCGCTGAGATTCGAGAGAGACAGGGATCACGACTGAGACCGATCGAGCCCGGCCATAAAGCCGACTCGCGAAGCCCATACAACGGAGGCCGCCCTGATTAAGGGCGGCCTCTTTTTTTGCGTTGCTTGCGATCGGCGGGCGAGACCCGGATTCGCACGTTCCGGACCGATTCCCCCCGAGTCGGTGCCCGACACACCAAAAATTGCTACAGTACGCCGGTTTCGAAAATAAAAACCGCACGGCGCTGTACGTCGGTCCGCTCAGTTACCCCTTTGGAGAGCTTCGAATGAAAATCGGTGTTCCGAAAGAAATACATGCGGGCGAAAGACGCGTTGCAACAACGCCGGACGTCGCGAAGCAGCTCAGCAAAATGGGTTTCGAAGTGGCGGTCGAGTCGCAGGCCGGCGAAAGGGCGAGCTTTTCGGACGACGCATACCGACACGCCGGATGCACAATCGTCGCTTCCACGCCCGAGCTTTGGGCCAGAGCAGACCTGATTCTCAAAGTTCGCCCTCCAGAGGGTCAGGAGCTGGACCTTCTGACCAGTGACAAGGTGCTGATCAGCTTCGTCTGGCCGGGACAGAATCCGGATTTGCTCGAGAAGTTGACGGCGAGCGGCGCGACGGTGATGGCGATGGACAGCGTGCCACGCATTTCGCGCGCGCAGAAAATGGATGCGCTGAGCTCGATGGCCAACATCGGCGGCTACCGCGCCGTCATCGAGGCGGCGCAGCACTTCGGCCGGTTTTTTACCGGCCAGATCACCGCGGCCGGCAAGATTCCGCCTGCGAAAGTCCTGGTCATCGGCGCCGGCGTCGCGGGCCTTGCTGCTATCGGCGCGGCAAAGAGCATGGGCGCCATCGTGCGCGCGTTCGACACCCGGCCGGAAGTCAAGGAACAGGTCGAAAGCATGGACGCCGAGTTCCTGATGCTCGATTTCGAAGGCGAGGACGGGGCCGGCGAGGGCGGCTACGCGAAGGTCATGAGTGAGGATTTCATCAAGGCAGAGATGGCGCTGTTCGCGGAGCAGGCAAGGGACGTCGATATCATAATCACGACCGCGCTTATTCCGGGCAAGCCCGCGCCCCGGCTCATCACAGCAGACATGGTGCAGTCGATGCGTGACGGCAGCGTGATCGTCGATCTGGCTGCAGAACAGGGCGGCAACTGCGAACTGACCGTGCCTGACAAGGTGGTTGCGCGGGACGGTGTGACGATCATCGGCTACACGGATTTGCCGAGCCGCTTGAGTGCACAGGCGAGCCAGCTGTACGCGACGAATCTCAGGCACCTTCTCGCGGAGCTCTGTCCGGAAAAAGACGGCAGTATCGTTCTAGACCTGGAGGACGAGGTCATTCGTGGCGTCACGATCTGTGCCGGCGGCCAGACGACTTGGCCGCCGCCGCCGCCAAAACTGTCGGTCGCGGCGCCGGCGCCGAAGGTCGAGCCGCCGCCCGTGGTCGAACACAAGCCGTCGGTCGCGGGGCCTGTAATCGCGCTGGTCGCCGGTTCGCTGGCCCTGCTCGGGCTGGGTGCCGTGGCGCCGCCGTCCTTTATGGCGCATTTCACCGTGTTCGTGCTTGCCTGTTTCGTTGGCTACATGGTGATCTGGAACGTCACGCCGGCGCTGCACACGCCGCTCATGAGCGTGACGAACGCGATTTCCAGCATCATCGTCATCGGTGCGCTGCTGCAAATAAGCTCCGCGAATTCACTGATCATGTGGATCGCGGGGTTCACGGTGCTCATAACCAGCGTGAATATCGCGGGCGGATTCGCCGTAACCAGACGCATGCTCGATATGTTCCGCAAGTGAGGTCGGCATGATCAGCAGTGGCATTGTCACCGTTTCTTACATCGCCGCGACGATTCTATTTATCCTGGCGCTGGGCGGCCTCTCTCATCAGGAAACCGCACGTCGCGGCAATTGGTACGGCATCACAGGCATGGCAATCGCTTTGCTGGCCACGATTTTCGGTGTCGTAACTAAAAATTACACGCTCCTGTTGGTTGCACTCCTGATCGGGGGCAGCATCGGGCTCCTGCTCGCACGGCGGGTGCAGATGACCCAGATGCCGGAACTCGTCGCGATCCTGCACAGCCTGGTCGGGCTCGCCGCCGTCGCTGTCGGCTTCGCGAATTTCATGGACGAATCAGTGCATTTCACCGGCGTCGAACAGACGATTCACGACATCGAGACGTATCTCGGCGTCCTGATCGGCGCGGTTACGTTCTCCGGCTCGGTCATTGCTTTCGGGAAGCTATCGGGACGGATCGACGGCAAGCCTCTACTGCTGCCGGCACGGCACTGGTTCAACCTCAGTTTATTGATTGCGGCGATCTGGTTCGGGCGCGATTTCGTGCTGCAGTCTGCCGCAGGCGGCGGCATCGCGCCGCTCATCATCATGACGATCATTGCGCTGCTCTTCGGTATCCACATGGTGATGGCAATCGGCGGCGCCGACATGCCGGTCGTCGTATCGATGCTGAACAGCTATTCTGGCTGGGCGGCTTCGGCAACCGGCTTCATGCTGAGCAACGACCTGCTGATCGTGACCGGGGCGCTCGTCGGTTCCAGCGGCGCGATTCTGAGCTATATCATGTGCCGCGCAATGAATCGCAAGTTCCTCGCTGTGATTGCAGGGGGATTCGGCACCGGCAGCGGCGCAGGGGCCGGCGGCGAGATCGACGGCGAGATCCAATCGATCGATGCAGAGGAGACGGCGACGCTGCTCGCCAACTCGAAGGAAGTCATGATCGTGCCCGGTTACGGCATGGCCGTGGCACAGGCACAGCACATCGTCTATGAAATCACGCGCGTACTCAGGGACAAGAAGGTCAACGTGCGCTTCGGGATTCACCCGGTCGCCGGCCGCATGCCCGGGCACATGAACGTGCTGCTCGCCGAGGCCCGCGTTCCCTACGATATCGTTTTCGAAATGGACGAGATCAACGACGATTTCCCGAATGTCGACGTGTCGGTCGTCATCGGCGCCAATGACATCGTCAATCCGTCGGCGCAGGAGGTCCCGGACAGCCCGATCGCCGGAATGCCCGTGCTCGAAGTCTGGAAAGGGGCGATCACCATCGTGCTGAAACGCAGCATGGCGACCGGCTATGCCGGCGTCCAGAATCCGCTGTTTTTCAAAGAAAATACGCGCATGCTGTTCGGCGATGCTAGGGAGAGTCTCGACGCGGTGCTGAAGACGCTGTAGCGTCGGCCGGGCGTGCGTCACAATTTGGCCATGGGCGCCCTCCATAATCAGTGACTAACGTCACAGCGTATTGATTTTTGCGGGGTTATCTGCAAACTTCGGAGGCAGGGCGCAGACATATCCATGCGATGGGCGCCCGGGAAAAAAGCTATGCTCGCAGGTCTTGCCTCCGATATTTCGCAACAGGTGCTGCGAACCGACGTGGCGGGCATGCCGCTCGAGTGGATCGATTATCGCGAAGCGGTACGCCTGTATCATGCCGAGCAAATCGCCTACGATTGCGGCACGCGGCTGTACACGGTTTACGGCGGGTACAGTGCGTTCGACGGTCGGCGCAGCAAGATCGACGTCAGCTCGATCATTGCGACCCACGGCACCAGCAAGAGCCTTTCCCGCAGTCGTGACAAGTACATTCCGCCACTGAACAATCGGACACTGTTCAAGCGTGATGCGAATCTGTGCCTGTATTGCGGTATGCGCTATCCGACGCGTGACCTGACGCGCGATCACATTACGCCGATTTCCCAGGGTGGCGGCGATGTCTGGAACAACGTAGCGACCGCATGTCGGCGCTGCAACAATTACAAAGGCGGCCGCACACCGGAGCAGGCTTCGTTACAGCTGATTGCCGTTCCGTTCACGCCGACCTACGCGGAATACATCTATCTGAAGGGGCGCCGCGTGCTCGCCGATCAGATGCAATATCTGCTCGCGCATATTCCACGCTCGAGCCCGCTGCATGCGCGGCTAACGGACCACCTAGCGGACGGCGCCGAAATCGTCGAAGTCCAGTTTCACGATTGAAGGGACAGTCCCGCCGCACGCAAAGCACCCTCCGAAGGCTTGAGCATCAATCCGCGATAGGCGGCAGCGGGCCGGGAACGCGTCCCGCTCAAGCTCGCTCGTATCGGCCGTTGCTTGCTTCGGCATCCCGCGTCGCTGCGCTTCGGGCGACGCTCGACGAACACACCGAACCGTAGAAGCCCGCACCTCGTCGATTACCCTGCTTGCATGACGAGGTCCCGGACCGGAGAAGCCCGAGTTCGACGACGCCCCGTTATTCGCAGATTGTCGTTATACTCTTCAAATGCAGTATCTTATCGATGCGAGCGTGTATGTATTCCGCGCGTATTACTCGATGCCGGATGACATGGTCGACGGCGAGGGTAATCCGGTGAACGCGCTGTACGGATTCTGCCGCTTTCTTGGTGACTTCATGGAGCAGGTCACCCCGAAATACGTCGCCGTTCTGTATGACGAAAGCCTTACCTCGTCGTTTCGAACCGAAATCTATCCGGAATACAAGGCAAACAGGGAACCGGCGCCGCCGGAACTCAGGCGCCAGTTCGAACAGTGCAGGCGCTTCACGCGTGCGCTCGGGCTCATGGAACACGGCAGCCCGGTCTACGAGGCAGACGATCTGATCGGCACGCTCGTCGCCCACGGTAGAACAATGAATCGCCCGTCAACGATTGTCAGTCGCGACAAGGATCTGGCCCAGCTACTCTCGGAGGACGACTTTTTTTGGGATTTTGCGGGCAAGGGCAAACTCGGTTACCGGAAAATACCCGAGGTGTTTGGCGTTTGGCCCGAGCAGATTGCCGATTTCCTGGCACTCGCGGGCGACAGTGTCGATAACATCAAGGGCGTCCCGGGCGTCGGTAAGAAGACGGCCGAAGCGCTTTTGAATCACTTCGGCAGCCTCGAGGCGATATATTCGAACCTGCACAAAGTGCACGAGGTCAACGTACGCGGCGCGAAGACGCTCGGCGGGAAACTCGAGACTCACAAGAATGCGGCGTTACTCGCTCGGCAGCTGACGGGCATCGCCTGCAATGCCCCGATTGACGATCCCGAGCCGGCGCTCAGGCCGGGCCGACCGAAGCTCGGGGAGATTAACGCACTTTACGACGAGGCCGGCATCGGCATGGCGCTGCGGCGCCAGGCGGAACGCGTCGCCGATCTATTCTGACCGGCCGCGGCGCCATCCGGATGTCGGCGATCGCAAGGCTTGTCTGAGCCCAATCCCGATGCCCGACTGGACGCAAATCCTAAAAAGCCTGGGGCACTCCGGGGTAACCGTCAGCGCCGGGGAGTATCCGGTCGCCGTTGGCGGTGGCGACATCAGCGCCGCGTGGCAGTTGGAATCGTCGAGCGGGCCCGTGTTTCTCAAGACCGGGCCGCGCGACGCGGCGGACATGTTCGCCGCCGAAGCCCTCGGCCTCGAGGAGCTGCATGCCGCGAACGCGATACGCGTGCCGCGACCGCTGGCGCATGGCGCTGCGGGCAGCGCGGCGTTTCTAGCGCTCGAATGGCTACGGTTTTCGAATCCTCGGCAACACACCCAGCGGCTCATGGGGCAGCGCCTGGCAGAGCTGCATCGCCACACCGCCGATCGTTTCGGCTGGCACCGTGACAATACGATAGGCCGCACGCCGCAGCGAAATCCATGGACGCACGACTGGATCGAGTTTTACCGTAATGAGCGGCTGGGATTTCAGCTCGAACTTGCACGACGGAATGGTTTCGACGGTGCCCTGACGCGGCGCGGCGTGGAGCTCGGCCACCGCTTACCGGACCTGTTCTCAGACTATGATCCGGTACCGTCGCTGCTGCACGGCGATCTTTGGGGCGGTAATTGGGCAAGCGTCGACGCCGAACCCGTCATCTTCGATCCGGCGGTCTATTACGGCGACCGCGAAACCGACCTTGCTATGACGCGGCTGTTCGGCGGATTCTCGCATGACTTTTATGCGAGCTACGAGAAGAGCTGGCCGCTCGCCCCGGGCAGCGACCGACGACTGCGCCTGTATCAGCTGTACCACGTGCTGAATCACCTGAATCTGTTCGGACGCGGCTACCTGCGGCGTGCCGAGGCGCTGCTCGACGAACTCCTCCGGGCGGCGTAACCCGAGCAGACGGTAATCGAGTCAGACCGTGAATTCGGTGACGTCATCGGACTCTTCCACTTCATACGACGTACCGAGAAAATCTTCGTCGAAAACGTAAAGCTCGGTGCCCTCGGGCGCCGTCAACGCAAGAAACGCGCCTTCGAATCCGGGAAAGCGTGTGTGCGCGAGGCCCTGACTGTCGATCTGGGCGCGCAATGCATCCTTGTCGTAGCAGTTAAAGCAAAGTGACGGCCTCTCGAGCGCGATACTCTCGCTCAGCCCGACGGCGATTCCGCCCGCATCGAAGCGCATGTGGACCGTCGGCTCCTCGCGCATTTGCAGCAAGACGGGCGCCACCGACGCCCAGAATCGAGCCGAATGCACCGCGTCACGAACCGGCAGCGCCAACTCGATCCAGGTGCCGAGTAACGAGTCGGCATCATCCTCGTCATCGACGTGAAACGTTCGGGCCTCGACCAATGCGATCATGTGACCGTCTTCATCGGCGATTCCCAACTCGTTGAAGACGTCCTCATCAAGACGCATATAGCGGAAATCGAAACCGTGGCCCGCCATCGACCGGGCATGTTTCGCGAGGTCCTGATGCACGAATGTAATTGCCGGTGCGTCGAAGTCGCGTTCGTGCAGGCCTATGCAGAGAATCCCGTCACTGACCACGGCGTACTTGTGAGTCCATACGTCGCCGGTCTCGAGTTCGCGAAAGCCGAGGCGCTTGTAGAAGCCGAGGGAGTCCAGAATGTCGTCGGTGCGAACACTGAACTCGAGAAAATGGCCGAGACTGCTCATTGCATCGCGCCCATGGCAAGGGCGCGTTCGCGCGACTTGTCGCGAGCGCGCGCGACTTCGCTGGCGCTCCAGTCGGACGAGGCCTCAGGCCAGCCGCCGGCATGTCTCTCGATGAGACGTGCGAGAAATGCAACATGGTCGTCCCGCGCATTCAGCGCCGGGATGTAATTGAGCGTGCCGCCACCCGATGCCTTGAAAAGTTCGGCATACTGTATACCGATCTCCTCAAGGGTCTCCAGGCAGTCGGCGGAGAATCCGGGGCACACGACATCGAGGCGGTCGAGCCTGCCGCGCCCGAGCTCGGCGATGGTGTCGTCGGTATACGGTCGCAGCCATTCTGCGCGGCCGACGCGGGACTGGAACGACACAACCCACTCGTCTTCACTCAGCTCGAGCGACTCCGCAATAAGGCGCGCTGTTTTCCGACAATGACAGTGATAGGGGTCGCCGTCGAGGAGCGTCTGGCGGGGTACGCCGTGAAACGAAAACAGGAGCTTGTCGCCGCGGCCGTCGCGCTCCCATTTGCTGCGAATATTCTCTGCGTTTGCCGCGATATAGCCTCTTGCATCGTGATAGTGATTGATGAACCGGAGTTCCGGAATCCAGCGTCGCCTCGACAGGATGCGGGTAATGGCATCGAACACCGACCCCGTCGTTGTGCCCGAATACTGCGGATAGAGCGGCAGCACGACGATTCGCCGTGCGCCGGCTTCG
This sequence comes from Woeseiaceae bacterium, assembly GCA_041617855.1. Taxonomy (GTDB): domain Bacteria; phylum Pseudomonadota; class Gammaproteobacteria; order Steroidobacterales; family Woeseiaceae; genus UBA1847. The sequence continues at coordinate 16,562 of JBFJOC010000051.1, forward strand.
TGGAGTTTGTCGAGCGCAGCGGGCAGGGAGGGCTTTCCATAACTCATGCCGAGCTCGACCGTAATCGAACCAGACAGCCGCGACGCGAGCTGCTGGCCTATACCTGTAGCGATATCCCGGGAATTCAAGAGCAGCGGCGAGCCCTGCTCGGTCCAGATCTTCGCGTACGCTGCTGCCGACTGTGCGGGCCGTGTGCGCAGAATGTAGCCATGCAATATCGGCAGCCACAGGACTCTCGGCAGCTCGACGACTCGAGGATCGGAAAGAAATTCGCGCAGGTAAGACCTGACGGCAGCTGGCGTCGGCGCGTCCGGCGTGCCGAGGTTTACTACAAGCACGCCGAGCGACTCGGGCATCCCGTGCTGGTACGGCGGATTTGATTCGTAATTAGGCATGAGCCTGATACCGCTGTAACTCGCGGCTAACCCTACGCCAAAGGCGCATCATGATCCAGTCGCTAAAGCTATAATCCTTTGTCTTCATTAATAAATGTGACTGAGTCGCCACTATGGAGAAGGCCCCCATGACGATTCCCCCGGCAGCGGATCGTTGGACCCTTATTCGGGACGTCGCCGTCCTGCAGATTAAGCTCTTGGCCGACGGGTTGCGCGACCTCATCCTGGTTCCGGCCTCGCTCATCGCGGGGCTCTTGAGCCTTGCATCGGGCAACGACGGCCGACCGGGCGATCACTTCTACAGGCTGTTATCGCGCGGCAAGCAGACCGAGCGCTGGATCAACCTCTTCGGCGCGCTCGACAACGCCCCGGCGGACGTGGCGGCCGCGGCACATCCGGGCAATGCCGACATCGACCAGGTTGTGGCGCGCCTGGAGACCTTTATCGTCGACGATTATCGCCGTGGCGGCGTGACGGCCCAGACCCGCACCCGCATCCGCAAGATCCTCGAGTTCATGCAACGTAATCCGGGATAGGCGTTTCACGATTATGTGAACGTCGCACGGAATTTGTCGTACCCGTTGCTAGACTTTACGGCCGAGGGAATCTTCAAAAAGGACTTGCAATGGTCAAGCAAATTACGCCACTTGTGGCGGCGATCGTCTTCGTCGCCGGTTGTGGAGGCGGCTCATCGTCAGGAAGTGGCACGGGAATAATTAACCTCGCGATAACGGATGCGGCCCACGAGGACGTGTCCGCGGTGAACGTGCAGTTCGCCGGAGTGCATTTGAAGCCGCAGTCGGGCGAGGAGATCGCATTCGATTTCGCTGTGCCGGAGGATATTGACCTTCTGACGCTGCAGGACGGAATTACCGCCGGGCTCCTCGATGGCGCCGTCGTGCCGGCAGGTCGGTACAACTGGATACGGCTCGCCGTCAATGCCGAAGCCGACGGCGTCTTCGACTCCTACGTCATGATAGACGGAGCGATGAAGGAGCTGCGTATTCCCAGCGGCAGCCAAAGCGGCCTGAAATTGGTCAGCGGTTTCACGGTGCTCGAGGACCAGTCGATCGATCTCATCATCGACTGGGTACTCTCGAAGGCGTTGTCGTATCCGTCGAACGACCC